>QHUV01000405.1 GCA_003222065.1 Gemmatimonadota bacterium
TCGATTGGAGTCCGTCGGCTCGCGGTCGATCAATAATGTCGTCGACGCGACGAATCATGTGCTCTTTGAGCTTGGACAACCGACGCACGCATTCGATCTCGCTAAACTCGGCGGGCCGGCGATAATCGTTAGGCGCGCGCGCCCCGCCGAGCGTCTTACGACGCTCGACGGCGCCGACCGTGCGCTCGCCGATAGCATGACGGTCATTGCCGACGCGGCGCGTCCGCAAGCCGTCGCCGGCGTCATGGGCGGCCGCGACAGCGAGGTTTCCGACCGTACCTCCGATGTGCTGCTCGAGGTCGCGAGCTTCGACCCCGCTAAGACACGAGCGACGCGGCGCACGTTAGGCCTCTCGACCGACGCGAGCTACCGCTTCGAGCGCGGCGTCGACCCGGCGCTGACGCCAGCGGCGCTCGAGCGAACCGTTCAGCTCATCATTGCCGTTGCCGGCGGACGCGTCGACGAGGCGCCGATTGACATCTACGCCGGCCAGCCACTCCCCACGCCGCTCACCCTCCGCGCCTCACGAGTGACGACCGTCCTCGGCGAACCCGTTCCCGCCGATGAGGCGGCGTCGCTTTTGAGATCCGTCGGCTTCGACGCACGCGTCGAATCGCGAGACAATCTGCGAGTACAGGCGCCGACTTGGCGCACGGACATCGTCCGTGAGATCGACCTCATCGAGGAAGTAGCGCGACTTCGTGGCTACGACACCTTTCCCGTCGAGATTCGCCCCTTTCGCGCCAGCAACGTTCCCGACGATCCGCAATGGCTCACCGCGCGCAAAGTCCGCGACGCCTTGGTCGGCGCGGGATTGCTCGAGGCACGGCCGATGCCCTTTGTTCGTGGTGCCGACCGCGGCTACGTCAAAGTCGCCAATCCGCTCGCCGAGAACGAAGCGTATCTTCGGCGGGACATTCTCGACACGATTGCGCGGCGCGCCGAGTACAACATCGCCCGCATGCACGGCGACGTACGCCTCTTCGAGATCGGGGCGGTTTTCCTTCCGGAGCAAGGCGCGCTCCCACGTGAGGAGTTGCACGTCGGCGCGCTCATTATGGGCCGGCGCAGGCCGCCGCACTTCAGTGACCCCAAAACCGACGAGTTCGAGCGCTTGATGACATTCGACGCCTGGGATGCCAAGGCGCTCGCCGAGCTGATCGCGAGTGAAGCTTTCGCGGGCGCGGCGATTTCGCTCGAAGCGGGCGCTAACGACGACCTGTGGAGAATCACCGTCAATGGAGTCGATTCGGGCTCGGTGCGGCAGCTTACGCTCGATGCGCAAGCGTGGGCTAAGCCTGCCTTCGGCGTCGAGCTGTCGCTTGCCGTGTTGGACGCAACGACCGTGGCCCCACCCGGCAAGAGCGCTTATCGCGCGCCGGAATACCCATCGGTCTCAGTGCACCCGTTTCGTCCGCTGCCGTCACAGCCGGCATCGCCCATCGACATCGCGCTCTTGGTGCCGCCAAACGTTCGAGCGGCAGACATCGAGAGAGCGATCCGCGAAGTCTCGGGCGACCTACTGGAGTCGCTGCAGCTGGTCGACGAGTATAGCGGCAAGAATATCGAGCCCGGCCATCGAAGCCTCGCCTGGCGCTTGACGTTCCGGCACGCCGAGCGCACGCTCAGCGCGAAGGAAATCGAGGGGCGTCGAACCAACGTGCTGCGTCATCTGGAGAAGACCCTGAATGTCCGACCACGCACGACCTGACGTCGAGTCCTTTCGGGAGCTGGAGGGCTTGGTTCGTAACTTGGGAGAACAGCTCGCGAGCTACCGGCAGCGCGCTGTCGCCGCCGAGAAACGCTTGCGTGATTTCGACGATTCGGCGGATTACCCTGAGCCCCCGCACGTGCGCGAGCGCATTCGAAATCTCGAGCAGGAAAACGCTTCGCTGCGCGGCAGGCTCGATGCCGCAACGTCGCGCACCCGTTCGGTACTCGAGCGCATTCATTTCTTACGCCAGCAGTCGCAAGCGGAGAATAGATGAGCGCCAAGCGGAATTCAGTGCGCGTCACCATCCTCAACGAGGATTACAACATTCGCAGCGACGCGTCGGTCGAGCACACGCGGGACGTCGCGCACTATGTCGATCGAGCCATTCGCCAGGTGATGGCGTCGGGCACGGTAGTCGAATCGAACAAGGCCGCCATTCTTGCGGCCTTGCAAATAGCTGGGGAGCTCTTCGAGGCTCGCGAGAACGCCCACAAACTGTCGCAGTCGATCCGCTCTTTGAGCGACGAGACGAGAACGCTGCTCGCGCAGGAGAACAGCGCCGGTCGTTGAGTTGTGGGTGGCAAGGGCACCTTAGTTGCCTTTTGTGTTCGGTCGTCGTACCTTTGCCGCTGTAGCAAGCTGACCGTAGGTCCAAGCGCGCTTTGTAGTTAGCTCAGCCCAGCCCGTGCCCTTCGTCGGCATGGCCTCGGTAGAGTGCCCGAGATGCGCCCTGCGGAAAGCGAAGTTTTACTCCCAGCCCGCGGCCCATCCCGCGGTGGAGCATAGATCCATATGAGCGTACCTCTCGCTGCCGCGCTTGGCGCACTGATTCTCGCCGCCGCGGCCTTTTTCTTTATTGGCCGTCGCATTGGCGTATCAGCCGAGGTGAAACGGCTCGCCGCCGCGAAGTCCACCGCTGAAGAGACCGCGACGCGCATCGTCTCGGAGAGCGAGCGTGAAGCGGAGAATCTGCGCAAAAGCGCGATCGTCTCCGGTAAGGAAGAGCTCATCAAGCTCCGCGAGAAATTCGAGTCCGAAGTTCGTGGTCGACGCGAAGAGGTCGAGCGCGAGGAGCGACGCATCACGGAGCGCGAGAACGTTCTCGATCGAAAATCCGACGTGCTGGAGCAGCGCGACCGCGATCTCGGACGCCGAGCGAGCGAATTCGGCAGGCGCGAGAAGACGGTCCTTCAGCGCGAGGAAGAGCTAGCGACTCTGATTGCTGACGAGCGACGGCGACTCGAACAGATGGCCGGAATGTCCGCTCAGGATGCCAAGGCCGAGCTCGTCCGCCGCATAGAAGAGGAGGCTCAGGCCGACGCTGCCAATCGCGTTCGCGAGATCCGAGAGGCCGCGCGACGCAACGCCGAACGAGAAGCGAAGAAGATCGTTGCCCTCGCCATTCAGCG
>QHUV01000406.1 GCA_003222065.1 Gemmatimonadota bacterium
ATCGCGCGTGAGCTTGGCAATCGGCGGCAGAACGCCATACGCATCGGCGGTCAGGAAGACGATGTTCCTCGGGTGACCGCCGCGCCCGTTAGGCACGAAGTTGGGGATGTAATGCAGCGGGTACGAGGCGCGCGTGTTTTCCGTGATCGACTGATCCTCGAATTTCACTTTTCGCGTGATCGGATCGAGGACCACATTCTCGAGGATCGTGCCGAACATCTGCGTTGTCCGATAGATGTCGGGCTCACCTTCGGGCGAAAGGTTGATCACCTTCGCGTAGCAGCCGCCCTCGAAGTTGAAAATCCCTTCCGCGGACCAGCCATGCTCGTCGTCGCCGATGAGAGAACGGTCGGGATCCGCCGATAGCGTCGTCTTGCCAGTGCCGGAAAGGCCAAAAAAGAGCGCCGTATCGCCCCCCTTTCCGACGTTCGCCGAGCAGTGCATCGACAGCACGCCCTGCTTCGGCAGGTAGTAGTTCATCACCGTGAACATCGCCTTCTTGAGCTCACCGGCGTAGCGCGTGCCGCCGATGAGAATCATGCGCTTGGCGAGGTTGAGCACGATGAACGTGGTCGTGCGCGTTCCGTGCTTAGCCGGGTCGGCGGTGAATTCCGGCGCGTGCAAGACGGTGAAGTTCGGATCGAACGTCGCGAGCTCGGCGACGTCCGGGCGAATGAACATGTTCCGGACGAACGCCATGTGCCACGCGCTCGGCGATACGTAGCGAACAGACAGGCGATACTTGGGATCGGCGCCGCAGTAGAGGTCCTGGACGAACATTTCCTCGCGCTCGTCGAGGTAGGAGCGCACATCGGCCAGGAGCAACTCGAATTTCTCGGGAGCAAGCGGTTGGTTCACCTTGCCCCAGTCTACGTCGCGCTCCGACTGTGACTCGCGCACCAGAAACTTGTCGTTCGGAGACCGCCCGGTGTGGGGTGACGTAATGGCGACAAATGGTCCCATGTCGGCAAAGTCGCCCTCGCTCCGGCGCGCGGCGTGTTGAATCAGCACCGGCGCGACGAGGTTCCAATGCACATCGCCGTTAGGCTTCAGCCCTTGTGCTGCGAGGCCAACACGGCCTTGGAGCTCGGCGGCTTCCTGCTGCGGTTGTGTCTGCGTTGCAATATGGCTCATAATCTGGAATAGACTGTCGGTCCGATATCATTCGCGGGCGTCCTTCGCGCGGGCGCCGGCTCCGCTGGCTGTGACCGCCCTTGGGCGTCGACGACCGCCACGGCAGTCATGTTCACTATATCCTGAACATCGGCGCCGCGTTCGAGAACGTGGACGGGGCGACTCATGCCGACGAGAATCGGTCCAATCGCTGTGGCCCCACCCAAATGATCCAGCAACTTGTATGCGATGTTGCCGGCGCTCAGGTTGGGAAAGATCAGAACGTTTGCTTGGGACTTGAGCGCGCTGAATGGATAGTCACGCTGCAGGATCTCGGTGTCGAAGGCGGTGTCGGCTTGCATTTCGCCATCGACGATCAATGACGGATCCCGCTGCCGGAGCAGTTGCACGGCACGCGCCACCTTCTCCGCCTCGGGATGTCGCACGGAGCCGAAGTTCGAGAACGACAGCATCGCGATCCTCGGCTCGATGCCGAAGTTGCGTGTCACCCTGCTTGCCGCATACGCGATCTGTGCGAGTTGCTCGGCGGTCGGATCGATGGTGACCGTCGTGTCGGCGCAGAAGACCACGTGCTTCTCGAACACGAGCATGTACATGCCACTCACGAGTCCCGACTTCGGATGCGCGCCTATCACCTCGAGCGCGGGACGGATCGTCTCGGGATAGTGCAGATTCACGCCCGAGACCAACGCGTCGGCGTCGCCACGGGCGACCATGCACGAGCCGAAGTAGTTCCCGTTGTAGAGGCGGCGCCGCGCCTCCTCGAGACTCATCCCTTTTCGCTGACGCTTGGCCCACATGAAATGCGCGTACGCGTCGCGTCGCGGCGAGCTCGCCGGGTCTTCGATCTCGATTTCGTCGAGGGAGGCATTCATCTGCGAGGCGGCGCGCTCGATGGCGGCGCGATTCCCGAGCAGGATCGGGTGCGCCATACCCTCGTCGACGGCGATCTGGGCGGCGCGAATGATCTTCGGCTCCTCGCCCTCTGGATACACGACACGCTTCGGGTTCGAGCTGGCGCGATTGATGACGCCGCGCATGACGCTGCGCGCGCGGCCGAGCCGAGATTCGAGTCGCTCGCGATACGCGTCGAGCTCCACGAAGTCGTTGGCGGCGCCGCTGGCGACGGCGGCCCACGCGACGGCGGGCGCAATCCAGAGCAGCACGCGCGGATCGAACGGGTAGGGAATCAGATAGTCCGGGCCGAACTGGACCTGCTGCAGTCCGTACAGGGAAGCGACGCTGTCGGGCACGTCCTGCTTCGCGAGCAGCGCGAGGGCGCGCGTCGCCGCCATCTTCATCTCTTCGTTGATCTCCGTGGCGCGTACATCGAGCGCGCCGCGAAAGATGAACGGAAATCCGAGGACGTTGTTGACCTGATTCGGATAGTCGCTGCGTCCGGTCGCGATGATCGCGTCGGCGCGAACCGCGCGCACCTCGTCAGGCAGGATCTCGGGAACAGGATTCGCCAGCGCGAAGACGACGGGACGCGGTGCCATCTTCGCGATCATCTCGCCGGTGACGGCGCCCGCGACGGAGAGTCCGACGAGCACGTCGGCGCCGACGAGCGCGTCGGCGATGGTGCGCGCCTTGGTTTTCGTCTGAAAGCGCGCCTTGTACGGATCCATGTCTCCGGTGCGGCCGTTGTAGATCACTCCCTGCCGGTCGCACATGAGTATATGCTCACGGCGCACGCCAAGCCGAACGTAATGCTCGGCCGTTGATATCGCGGCCGCGCCCGCACCCGAAAAGACGACAATGACGTCCTCGATGGCCTTCTCGACGATCTCGAGGGCGTTGAGGAGTGCCGCTCCGGAGATGATCGCCGTTCCATGCTGATCGTCGTGAAAGACCGGGATGTGCATCGTTTTGCGGAGCGTCTCCTCGATGTAGAAACAATCCGGGGCGCGGATGTCCTCGAGGTTGATGCCGCCGACCGTTGGCTCGAGCAACTGGCAGAACTTGATGACGTCGTCGGGATTCTCCGACCCGACCTCGATGTCGAACACGTCAATGTCCGCGAACTGCTTGAACAGATTGCCTTTTCCCTCCATGACCGGCTTTCCGGCGATCGCGCCGATGTTGCCGAGGCCTAACACCGCGGTGCCGTTCGTGACCACCGCGACGAGGTTGCCCTTCGCCGTGTACGTGTACGCGAGATCCGGGTCGCGTTTGATCTCGAGACAGGGCTCGGCGACGCCCGGAGAATAGGCGAGCGAAAGATCCCGCTGGTTCGTGAGCGGTTTCGTTGGCACGACCGCGATCTTGCCGGGCCGGCCCCTGGCGTGATAGTCGAGTGCATCTTCGCGTTTTGTCATAAGGGCAGACAAGAACAATAGCGCAAGACACCCGCTAACTGTGAGAGGGGCAGTGGGTTAGCGGTCGTGCGCGGCGTAGCGGCGAAGCCGCGCGAGCATTCGCGCATCCGTCTTTCGCGCGTCGTCCAGCTTCGGCGTCTCAATGAGCTTCGGGACGTCGACGAAACGTTCGTCGGTCATAATCCGCCGAAAGGGCGTGGGTCCGAGAGAACCCTCGCCGATCAATTCGTGCCGGTCGCGACGCGACGCGAACGGTGTTTTGGAGTCATTCAAGTGCATGACCCGCAGGCGATCCAAGCCAAGCACGTCCGCAAAGCGTCGCCAGACGTCGTCGAACATGTTTACAAGGTCATAACCCGCCGGATACGCGTGACGGGTATCGACGCAGACTCCCATTCGGTGTCGCACGGAGGGAGACACGTTCTCGATCACCGCCGCCAACTCCTCGAACGTGGCGCCGATGGCGGTGCCAGATCCAACGACGAATCCGGGCTTGCCAGGTTTATAAGATACGAATCATGTGCCACGGTGGCGCGGATGTTCGTCTCCGCCAATGCCGCGCGAAAGGCACTGCATTCCTCGTCGGCGCAGGCGCGCTCGGCCCATCGACTGGCCATCTTCGTGAAGATCTGCATCGCCGTCGCGCCGATCGCCTTGGCCCGGGGCGGCGCTTCGCGCGTTCCACCGGCGATCGAAACGTGCGCGCCGAGCAAGAGTGACGTCGCGGCGGCGGACTTCGGCTGGGCTGACTTGCGTCGCTGCTTGGCTCCTCGCGCCGACGGCCGCCGCCGGTTAGGCATCGTATTCTTTCTGCCGTCCGCGCAGGACCTTGCCGCAGCGTGGGCAGTGCAGCATCACCTCGTCGTCATCATCGCGCAAATAATCGTACCGGCGGCCGCAGGCGCATTCGCCCTCGAGCGACTCATGGCCGCACACGACACAATACCGGTCGTCCACCTCGTAGCCGCGAAAGCGCGCGCAGACGGTGCATCGCTTGATCACGCCCATCGAAGCCTACTCGCGTTCGCCACGGAGCCAGCTCGCCGGATCGACGGCGGGTCCACCGTGTCGGATCTCGAAGTGAAGATGGGGCGGCAGGTCGGGATCGGAAATGCCGACGGTGCCAATCTCGTCGCCCTTAATGACAGTTTGATGCAGACGGACGTCGGCGCGGGCGAGTGAGCCATAGATCGAGTAGTCACCGCCGCCGTGCTCGATGATGATCGTCGTGCCGTAGGTGCCTAACGACCCAACGCTCACGACCGAGCCGCCGGCGATCGCATGGACTGCCGTACCGACGGGCGCCTGGATGCCGACGCCATTCCATCGAATGGTCGCGTTGCTCGCTGTTTGCACTTTGCCGTACGAGTAGACGAGCGGGCCATCCACGGGCCAGTCGAGCCTCCCGTAGTCGCTGGTCTTGATCGTGCTCCCGCTTCGGACGCTAGTCGCGCGGCCCTCGGAACGCCGACGCTCGGCCTCGAAGGATGCGATCGTGCTGGCGAGCTGTGCCTCGGTGCGACGCAGGCGATCGAGGTTCTGTTCGGTCCGGCGCGCTGTGAGCTGCGCTTCGGCGAGCTTGGACTCCCGCTCATGCTCGAGATCGCGGAGGTTGTCCTGCTCCATCCGCTTGTCGTTCCGGTTCTGCTCGAGTGCCTCTTGCAAATGCACCAACCGATCGCGATCACGCGCCAATTGATCGCGCAGCTGTTCGACGCGCGCGACGAGGGCGCGATCGTGCAGCGCGAGGGTATGAAGATACTTGTAACGCGCAACGAGCTCGCCAAACGACTGAGCCGACAACAACGCTTCGGCGGTGAATAGCGGACCGCGCTTGTAGATGTCGACGAGCCGCCGCTTGAGCGTCGCCCGTTTGTCCCCGAGCTCACCCTCCGTGCGCACCGTGTTTTGCGCCGCCGCGTCGACCTCGGTGTTGATTGTCGCCAGTTGTCTATCGAGCGCGGCGACGAGACGCTCCGTCACCCATCGTCACACGCGCCGCAAATGGCGGCCGACGGAAAAGGCGCTGCCGAGCAGTCCAATCAACGCCCCGCCGGCGATTCCGATGAGCCCAATCGATTGATCGAAGAACACCGTCTGAAAGCTCAAATAGCCGCTGACGAGCCGAATTGCCAGCCACGTTAGGCAAAGGGCGAGAGCGCCACCGAGCACGCCCTTGATGAACCCTTCGATCAGGAACGGGCGCCGGACGTACGCGTCCGTCGCACCGACGAGCCGCATGATCGAGATCTCGCGGCTCCGCGCCAGCACGGCCATGCGGATCGTCGCGCCGATGATGATCACCGCGACGGCCGCGAACGCGAGACCCAGCGCGACGCCGGCGACGCCGGCGATGTTGCGTAGCCGATAGAGTTGGGTGATCCAATCCTCACCGAATCGGACGTCATCGATGAACGTCAATGCTTTGAGCTTGTCGGCGACCCGGTGGACCGTAGTCGGATCGCGGAAACCGGGCTTGAGGTGAACATCGAGCGATGGCGGGAGGAATTCGGCCTCGAAAACGTCGCGAAACTCGCCCAGCTCCTTGCGGGCGCGCTCGAGTGCTTCCTCCTGCGTGACGAGATCGACGCTGAGGACTTCGGGATACTTCGAGACGTCGTCCGCGGCGAGCGCGATCTGCTCGACCGGCGTCTTCTCGGCGACGAACGCACGGATCTCGACGCGCTCCTCGACCTTTTGCAGCGCTTCGCGAATGTTCAACACGACGAGCCCGAACAACCCCACCGCAAAGAGCGAGAAGGCGATCGTCGTTATGCTCAGCGCACTGAGTAGGGGAGCGCGTCGAAAAGCGAAGAACGTGTCGCGAACGGCAGGCATATGACGGTGACCTACTCGGCGAAACGCTCGATGGCCGCTTTCGCTGCCTCTGCCGAGTCGAAAACGATTTGGCCGCGGTTCAACTCGATCGTGCGATAGTCGGAGCGGCGGATGATGTCGAGATTGTGCGTGGCCATGAGCACGGCCGTACCGCTGGCGTTGATCTCACGGAGCAACTGGAACACGCCCCGTGTCGCGCGTTCGTCCAGGTTACCTGTCGGCTCATCGGCGACGAGAAGCACCGGGTCATTGACAAGAGCGCGAGCGATCGCGACCCGCTGCTGCTCGCCGCCGGACAATTCGCGCGGGAACGATGCCGCCTTCGACGCCAGACCAACCTGAGTGAGAGCGCGGCTCACCTTGTTCGCGATCGTGGCGCGCGGCGCGCCGATCACCTCGAGCGCAAAGGCGACGTTCGCTTCCGCGGTGCGATCCTCGAGGAGCCGAAAGTCCTGGAAGACGATGCCGAGACGCCGGCGCAGCTTCGGCACATCTCGCCGCCGGATGGTGACCGAGCTCATGCCCCCCACGCGGACCTCGCCGTTGGTGGGCCGCTCCTCCATGTAGATGAGCTTGAGAATCGTGCTCTTTCCGGCCCCGCTCGCGCCAGTGAGGAACACGAACTCCCCTTTGGCAACGCTGAACGAGACGTTGCTCAGCGCGGCACCGAGGCGTGGATAGTCCTTCGAAACTCTGGTGAAGCGAATCATGGCATACTGACAGACGCATCGTCGGTGAGACCGTCACCATCCGCGTCCACCAGTCGCCAAGCCCCGCTCGTCGTGATCGTGTCCAGTATGGCCTTGAGCAGGCCGATGACGATCGGGCCCAGCAGGATGCCGACAAGCCCGAAGGTGTATACGCCGGTCACGAGGCCGACGAGCATCCAGTAGAAGTTCAGGACCTTCGAGCGCTCCGCGGCGATCTTTGGACGCAGAAAGGTCGAAATGTAAATCGTGTTCA
>QHUV01000407.1 GCA_003222065.1 Gemmatimonadota bacterium
TGATGGCCTGGTTATGCGTCCAGGTCGCGCGACCGGTGCGAGGCAGCAGAGCGCGCGCGATACGCCAGATTTCGCGTTTGCCCGCTGCCGTCCTGTCGTCGACGTCGGGGACGAAGGCGCGGCGCAGTACGCGCGCGACGTTGGTGTCGACGAGCTCCGCGCGCCGCTCGTACGCGAACGACGCGACGGCACCCGCGGTATAGTCGCCGATCCCCGGGAGCTTCCGTAGCAGCCGCGGATCCGAGGGCAGTGGCTCGTTAGGCAATGCGCCCTGCTGCGTCACGTCACGAGCGAGGCGATGGAGGTTGCGGGCACGAGCATAGTACCCGAGTCCCTGCCACGCCTCGCGCACCTGCCGCGGATGCGCACGCGCCAACTGCACGAGAGTCGGGAAACAATCGAGGAACCGATCGTAGTACGCGATGACGCGCGAGACCTGGGTTTGCTGGAGCATGAGCTCCGACACGAGCACGCGATATGGATCGCGGGTCTTTCTCCATGGAAGGTCGCGACCGCTGCGCCGATACCATTCTCGCAGCCGGCGACTAAAGGCCGCTTGACGTGTCTGGTCCTTGCTCTTGCGCTTCACGACGTCGGCGGGAGTGTCACTTGTCGATCGACCAGCCCGCGGCACGCTCGGATTCCGGCACGTCGGCGCGATACATGATCACCCGCGCACGCTCGAGCGTGATCAAACCTCCACCGATCATCTCATCGAGGTCCGGAAGAATTGTCTGAATGCGCTCTTCGGTCTCGACGCACTCGACGACGATCGGCAAGTCGAGCGAGAGCTCGAGAAACCGATCGGTGCGAATGTGACTGCTCGCACCGAAGCCCATGATCGCCCGGTATACGGTCGCTCCGGCATAATGCTTTCGCCGCAGTAGCTGCACGATCTCGGTATACAGCGGGTGGCCGTTGTACTTGTCGCGCTCTCCGATGTGGATGCGCATCAACACTCGCTCACCTTTGAACCCGTGCATCACGTCACCGTCAACTCTGCGATCGCATGGCCAGCAGCTCGCGCGCGGCGACGATCCCGAGCCACGTACCCGCCAGCGAGAGGACGACGCTGAGAAGCACGTAACCGCCGGCGCGCAGTCCCTCTCCGTCCTCCAGCAACAACATGGTGTCGTAGCTGAAGGTGGAGAAGGTCGTGTAGCCACCGCAAAACCCAGTCGTGAGGAGCGCGCGGACCTCGGGTGAGATCGCGACCGTGCCGAGTGAATAGCGGAGCAGGAACCCGAGCAGCAGCGAACCAGAGACGTTCACGACGAGCGTACCCGCGGGAAAGTCGGGGCCAACGCGCTGCTGGACGATTGTGGCGAGGGCGAAGCGCGCGACACCGCCCACCGCGCTGCCGAGCGCGACGTACCACCAGATCATATCGCCAATCGCGATACCGAACGAGCAACCAACTGCGAGTGCACGGGTCGTCTGTTAGCTTGCTGACGTCGGCCATTGGCCAAGCGCATCATGTCAGACTGCTCGCGGAGTATGCAACCTAACCGACCGGTTCTTGGCAAGGGCGCGGCACGGCGTCGCGTCGTGATTCGCGCGACAGTTGTCGCCATGGTCGCGGTAATCGGCCTTCCCGTCGGACTCCTGGCACACGCGCACCTGCGACGAAGCGAGCCGGCGGCGCGCGAACGACTCGCGTTACCGCCGACGGCGATCCGCCTCTGGTTCTCAGAGCGACCGGAGCTGGCGTTCACGCGAGTCCGCCTGCGCGGCGCCGACAGCTCCGAGATTCCGCTCGGCGCCGTCGCACGCATGGCGAACGATGCGTTTGGCCTCACCATTCCCGTTCCGGCAACACTCGCGACGGGACCGTATACGGTGCTCTGGCAGACCGCTGCCGCCGACGGGCATGCATCGCGCGGAAGCTTCACCTTCGAGATCATCGCGGGCGCGACACCGCCAGTCGCTATGCGAGACACGGTAGCGCCGGCTCGCGATGGCCATGCGCTGATTCGCGTCGACGGCACGGGCGAGGAGCCGCCGCGGCTCAACGCGACGGCAGCAACACGCTGGCTCGAGTTCGTGGCGATGCTCGCCGTCGTCGGCGCCGTGGTGTTCCGGCTCGTCGTGCTTCGCCTTGCGCAACGGGCGCGGCTCGGCGCTCTATCGGACGACACACTCGTCGAGATCGTCGATTCAGTGCGGAGGCTGGCCCAGAGCGCCCTCGTGCTGTTGCTCATCGCGGCGGTCTGGCGCTTTTTCGCCGAAGCGAGCGCTGTTCTTGGACCGGACCGCTCCGTGGATCGATTGGCGCTACGAACATTGCTGGGGACGAATTGGGGCCTCGGTTGGCTGGTGGGTGTCATCGGCGTCGTCGTCTCGGCGATCGGCTTTTCGATGGCGCGGCGCGTCCGTACCCAAGCCGGATGGGTCGTAGCCGCGTTAGGCGCAATGGCGATTGTCATCGCCCCGGCGCTCACCGGCCACGCGAGCTCGACACCACCAATCGCCCTCTCGCTCGCTCTCGACATGCTCCACGTGCTCGCCGCGAGTGCATGGCTTGGCGCTCTCCTGACGCTTCTGTTCGCGGCGCTACCGTTTGTGAGAGGGACGCGGGCAATGAGCGCAATCGGCTCCGGGCCATTGGTCGCGTCGCTTGTGCGCGCCTTCCATCCGGTTGCGCTGACCTGTGGCGCGGTCGTCCTCGCGACGGGGCTCTGCGCGACGTGGCTGCGTTTACCGGCGGTTTCTTCGCTGTGGGAGAGCGCATACGGCCGCGTGCTACTCCTGAAGCTCGCGTTCGTGGCGATCGTCGTTATGCTCGGCGCTCTGAACTGGCGGCGAATTCTACCGTCGCTCGGCGATGATCGCTCGGCAGCGCGCATCACACGAACGGCGGGCGCTGAATTGACGATCGCGGCGCTCGTGCTCGCGGTCACCGCCGTTCTCGTCTCCACCCCGCCGCCGGAGAGCGCGGAGCGTGGCGCGTCGAGCGTGGGCCCGATGCACACCGTAGCCCCTAGCCCGTGACAAATTCGTATATGACCGCAACCGCGCCGAGCATCTTACCGATCACTTATGACGACGTGGAGCGAGCACGCGAGCGGCTCGCGCCGTACCTAACGGTGACGCCACTCCGCCGCTATCCGCTCCTCGACGCGGCGGCGGGCCTAACGCTGTTCGCGAAGCACGAGAATCACCAGCCGACCGGGTCGTTCAAGGTGCGGAATGGGCTCTCTTTTATGACGGCGTTGTCGGCGTCGGAGCGTGCTCGCGGCGTCGTCGCGGCGTCAACAGGCAATCATGGCCAGGGGATCGCATTCGGGGCGGCGCTGGTCGGGCGTATCATCGCGGGTGCGGCAACGATGACGCTGGAGATAGTCGAGCAGGCCGGCGATGAGGGTCTCGACGCCCTCGTGCTCGCGGTTGGCGGCGGTTCGCAGGCGGTCGGTGCCCTGACTGTGGCGCGTCGGCTGGCACCACGGCTGGAGGTGTACGGCGTTCAAGCCGAAGGGGCGGCCGCGCAGCACGATTCGTGGCACGCGCGCGAGCCGCGCACGACCGAACGCGCCAACACGTTCGCCGAGGGCGTCGCGACGCGCTCGACCTACGAGTTGACGTTTCCCGCGCTTGTGGAAGGACTCGCGGGGTTCGTGACGCTGAGCGACGCGGAGATCGCGGAAGGCGTGCGCATGATCCTCTCGACGACGCACAACCTGGTGGAAGGGGCGGGTGCGATGGGCGTCATGGGCGCCATGAAGCTGCGTGAGCGCCTAACGGGCAGACGCGTCGCGGTGGCATTCTGCGGTGGTAACCTGGATTCGGGCGTGCTGCGGCGGATCTTGAATCGGGAGATGTGAGCCGCCTGCCAGTCAGCTCACTTTCCTCGTCTTCCTCTTCAGGAAGTCCATCAAGATGAACTGGCCGAGTGTCATCGTCGTCGTGAAGTAGGCCTTCCCGCGGCTGATCTCGGAGACGCGCTTCACGAACTCGACGAGTGAGCGGTCGCGCGCGAGCATGAAGGTGTTGATCATGATGCCGCTGCGACGGCAGTTCGCCACCTCGCGCAACGTCTGCGCGATGACGGTCGCATCGAGGCCGAACGAGTTCTTGTAAATCTGCCCGTTGGGCATCGTTAGGGCGCTCGGCTTACCATCGGTGATCATGATGATCTGGCGCATGTCTTTCTTTTGTGCCAACAGCAGGCGCCGCGCGAGCTTCATGCCTTCAGCCGTATTCGTGTGATACGGGCCAACTTGTGCCGTGGCCAGCGCGGCCAGCGGAATCTCCTCGGCCGAATCATGGAAGAGAATGACCTTGAGCGAATCACCCGGGAATTGCGTCCGGATGAGGTGCGTCAACGCTAACGCGACTTTCTTCGCGGGCGTGAACCGGTCCTCACCATACAGGATCATGGAGTGCGAGCAATCGAGCATCAACACCGTCGCGCACGACGATCGGTACTCGGCCTGACGCACCATGAGGTCCTGATAGTCGAGCTCCATCGGCACCTCGATCTTGCCGGTGCGCGCCAGTGAGTGCTTGAGCGTCTCGTTAACGTCGAGATTCAGCACATCGCCGAACTCGTATGCCTTGCTGTACCCGTCGGCCTCGATGCCGGTCGCGAGATATTGGGTGTCGTGGCTGCCGAAGCTCGACTTGCCTAACGAACCAAGCAGTCCCCGGAGCGTCTTGTACCCGAGAAAGTCGATGCCCTTGTCGGTGAGATTGAACTGTACGTCGCGAGCGGCGGCCTTCGCCAAGCTGCCGGGACCCTCGAGAGGTTGGTGGCCGGCCGGCATCTGCGGCGGCGCTTCCATCGAGAGGTAGCCTTCCTTGATCAGCCGCTGGACGAGCTCATCGAGCAGCTTCGCGAGCTTTGCCTGTCCTTCCTCGTCACCCTCGCCACGCAACGCCTCGAGCATCTCCGGCGTGAATTGCCCGCTCTCGATGAGCGCGTTCAGGATTGCCTGACGCAGCGACTCGAGCGAGCGGTCGCCGTCATCGCCGAAGTCCCATCCGTAGTACGGCTGCTGATTCTTGCCGCCGGCAAATCCCGATTGCAGGAGGAAGTCGGCAAGCTTGTCGAGCAGCGACTGGAGATCGACCGCGTCGGCCATCTCCGGGCTGAACTTCGTGTAGGTGTGGAATCGCATTCGGCCTCCTCTCGAAGCATACGCGTCCACGCGTTGGAAGTCACGGTGCGCCGGGTCAGCATCTCGACGTCGCGCCGGTAGATTGTCTTGCGAAATGCCAGCCAGCCTGAACCCCTTCCGCGCCCTCCGCCACCGCAACTTCCTGCTCTTCTGGTCCGGCCAGACCCTCTCACTCATCGGCACGTGGATGCAGTCGATGGCGGAAGGGTGGCTCGCATTCGAGCTCACGCGGAATGCGTTCCTGGTCGGGCTCGTGGCGGCATCGCAGTCGTTGCCGATCCTGCTCCTCTCGCTGTACGCGGGGGTCCTCGTGGATCGAGCGAACAAGCTGCGGCTCGTGACCGTGTGTCAAACGCTGTTTGCGATCCAGTCGATATCGCTCTGGGTGCTCGCATGGACGAATCACATCACCATTCACTGGCTGATCGCGATGGCGACGATCAACGGGGTGATCAGCTCCATTGAGATACCGGCGCGCCAGTCGCTGGTGATCGAGCTCGTTGGACGCGACGAGCTGCCCGGCGCGATTGCGCTCAACTCGAGCGGGTTCAACCTCGCGCGCATCGTCGGGCCCGCGGCGGCGGCGATCGTCATCGCGAAGCTCGGCATTGCCTGGTGCTTCGGAGTGAACGCGATCAGCTACGTCGCGGTGCTCATCGGTCTATTTCTCATTCGACTTCCGAGATGGGTGCCGGCGGAGCACCGCGCGTCGCCGCTTCAGGGCATCGTCGAGGGCGTGCGATACATGCGCGGCACGCCGGCGGTGGCGGCGCTCATCGGGATCGTCACGGTGTATTCCGTGTTCGGCGTGCCGTACCTGACGCTCATGCCCGTGGTCGCCGGCGAGCGATTGTCGCTTGGCGCAAGCGGATACGGACTGCTCCTCGCGTGCGTCGGCGTCGGCGGGCTGACCGGCGCGCTGACACTCGCCGCAATCGGCGATCGCCTCCCACGGCACGTCGTCTTGTCGCGAGCGTCCTATGCGTTTTCGAGTTTGCTCATCGTGTTCGCGTTCGTTCGATCGGCCCGGCTGGCGTACCCCCTGCTTCTCCTTATCGGCTTCGCCATGATCGTCAACAGCGCGCAGGCAAACGCGATGCTGCAGCACTTGGTGCCTGACGAGTTGCGGGGTCGCATCATGGCCGCCTACTCGTTCATTGTCGTCGGCTTATCGCAGGTCGCGGGCTCCTTCGTCGCCGGAGCCGTCGCGCGGGCGTTTGGCGTCGCGTGGGCGATCGGGGGCGGCGGAGCGGTCATGCTACTCTATGGCATCTGGGCCTATCGATCTCGGAGCTCAGACTTTGCGGTCGCGATGCGCCAGCCTGGCATCGCGACGTCGCTGGGCGAGTCCGGGCGCGAGCGGTAAGCGGCGAGCGCCGCCGCGATCTGGCCGTGGCTCACAGCAACATCTTCCTTGCCAGCTCCACGACCAACTCGGCCGCGCCATCGAGACCCAGCCATCCAGTGTCGATGCAGACGTGATAGTTGCTCACGTCCCGCCATTCCCGGTTGAAATGCCGCCGCACGTATTGCTCGCGATTGCGATTCATCTCGGTCACGACGCGCTCGGCGTCCTTGGCGGGGACGCCGAGCCGAGTGATGGCGCCCTCCACGAGCTTTGCACGCGACGCATAACTGAACACGTGCAGTGAGTCGCGGCGGTTCGCGAGAAGACACTGCGCTCCGCGCCCCACAAAGACGGCAGGTCCTTGCTGGACGGCTTCCTCGATGACGCGGCGCGTGATCTCGACGACACGCTCCTCGGTCATCATCGTCGGCGCGTTGGGAATCGCCGGCATCGATTCCGGTGTGCCAAGCGAGAGCGTTGTCGCGATACGCTCGACGATAGATGGGATTCGCTCGTCCCGGGCGCTCACCTCGGCCCTCGTTAGGCCCGTACGCTCGGTGACGGCATCGATGACCGCGTTGTCGAAGAGTGCCCAACCCAAGGCCCGCGCCACGCGAGCGGCGACCTCCGAGCCGCCGGCACCATACATCCGTGAGACGGTGATGAATGGCACGAGAGCTGTCCGGAGCTAGTGGAGTGGTCCCTGCTATCACTTGGTTGCTAACACCTTTCTGCGCACCTCTTCGATCACGGCG
>QHUV01000408.1 GCA_003222065.1 Gemmatimonadota bacterium
ATAGAATAGCATGCCGGGCGATTCGGTCAACGAGCGGTACTTCATGTCCGCGACAACACCGACCACGCGCATCCAGCTCCCGCGTAATTGCAAGCGCCGCCCGATCGGCGAATCGTTAGGCCAGTACCGTTGCGCAAGCGCACGGCTCACGACGGCGACCGCCGCCGAGGTATCGGCGTCGGCAGACGTAAAATCGCGGCCGGAAAGCACCGGCACGGCGAGCGTCCGAAAGTAATCTGGTGAAACGGCGTTGTAGTCGGCCGTCGGCTGCTCGTCCTTCGCGGGTTGATAACCGTCGACCATGATCGGGCCGTTCTCGTACGGCCCCGTCGAAAACGGAAGGCTCCGTGCGAGCGCGACGGACGAGACACCACCGATCGCGCGCATGCGCTCGAGCAACTCGTCCTCGAAGCGGTGTGCACGCGCTGTATCATAGCCAGCGGCAAACAGACTCACCGCGGTAGTCGTGACATTTGTCGTCGCGAATCCAGGATCAGCGGCAAGCAATCGGCCGAGACTCGTCACCACGAGCCCCGCGCCGATCAGGAGAACGACGCTCAGGCACACCTGCACGATGACCAGCGCGGCGCGAAGGTGACCGCGGCCGCCCGACACCGTCCCAGGCGCTGCCGCGCGCATCGCGGACGCGAGATCGAGGCGCGTCATGTGCAACGCCGGCGCGAGAGCGAATATCAGTGTCGATCCCAATCCGATCGCGATCGTTGCCGTCACCACGCGGAAGTTGAAGTCGGCGGCGAACACCAGCGAGACGCCGCCGCGCGGCGCAAAGAAGAGTCCCAGCGCGTTGCGCGCGAGATAGGCGAGCACCAGCCCCGTGACGGTACCGAGCAGCGCAAGGACGAACCCTTCCGTTAGAAGCTGGCGCGTCAATCGCACACGGCTTGCGCCTAACGCCCGTCTCACCGATAGCTCCGACCGCCGAGCCAGAGCGCGCACGAGCAGTAGGTTGGCGATGTTCGCGCAGACAATAACAAGGACGAGGACGGCGACCACGGAACCGACACGCAGCATCGGCTTCAATGCTTTCGCATTGTCGAATGGATTCTCCGGCAGCGGCAGAATTCGCACGCCACGGCCCCGGTCCTCGTTCGGGAACTCCGATTCGAGCCGGCGCGCCGCCGCATCGATTTGCGCCTGACCTGTCGCCACGCTCACACCCGGTTTCAGGCGCGCAAACCCCTCGACCCATCGCACGGTGCGGTCCTCGAGCTTGTAACCGGAGGCATCGAACACGGCTTGCTGCGACGCCGGCGTCCAGAACTGCATCGCGTATCCGACGAAGGTACCGAGGAAGCCGTCCGGCGTTACGCCGATGATCGTGTGGGGTATTCCATTGTAATTGATGGTCGAACCGACGACGCGCGGAGTGCCAGCGAAATGATCCTGCCACAGGCGGTAGCTGATCACCGTGACCGGGTGAGCGCCGCGCCCGACGTCTTCGTTAGGCAGAAAGCCACGGCCGAGGATTGGGCGCACGCCGATCGCATCGAAGTAATTGGCGGTGACGAGCTGCCCAACGAGTCGTTCAGCGCGATCGCCTCCGGTGAGTGTGGCGCCCGTGATCTTGCTGACGAAGAATGCGCTGAACGCCGACGTGGCACGCGCGAGGTCCATGAAGTCCGGCCAGGACATCTCATCGAGGGCCGAGGCGCGCTTGAGCGTACCCGCAACCGCGACCAACTGCTCCTGGTTGCGCACACCGGGGAAGGGGTGGTAAACGATCCCTTCGGTCCAGCTCAGAACTGCCGCGTGCGCTCCGATACCGAGCGCGAGACAAACGATGGCGACCGCGGAGAAGATTGGCGAGCGAATCAAC
>QHUV01000409.1 GCA_003222065.1 Gemmatimonadota bacterium
CTCACGGTGGAAGTGCAGGGCGCGGGCGGGGCGAGGCGACGGGCGACTGTTCTCGTTCCAGCGGAGTCGCACGTTCGGTTGGCGCTCCCATGGGACACGCAGGCGCCAGCGCAACGCACGCTTGTCGATCCGGACATCGAGCTATTGGCACGCATCGCCGCACACCGGAGTCAATGACGACCATGCATCGAACGACCGGCGCGACGCGCCTTATGATGCTCGCGATCCTGTTCGGAATGGCGGGGCGTTCGGCGGCCGCGCAATGGAGCGGTGGAGTGGGCCTCGCTGATTCGCTCCTCGCGATGGGTCGTGTGGCATCCGCGGAATCACTTTACTATGCAGCGTCGAGTGCGCGTCCGCGCGATGCCGCGGCGCGGGCAGCCCTTGGCCGATACCTCGCCTCGCGCGGCGCGCTGCGCATTGGTGCCGTGTTGCTCGAGGAGGCGCGTCTCTTCGGTGGCGACACGGCGCGCATCGCGCGCTCGCTGGCGCCGATCTATTTGTCGTTAGGCGACTATCGCTCGTTGGCGACACTTCCGGCGTCGCCGCTGTCGCCGGCCGAGCAGAAGCGAGTGCGTTGGCTCGTGAGCCATCCGTCGGTGCTCGAGTTTCCGGACTCGGCGGCGACACTCACGTATCGCTCCATTGTCGATGGGTCAGGCATCGGCGTGCTGTCGCTCGGCATTGGTGATCGTCGCGTCGACGCGCTCATCGATCCGCGTGCGTCCGGTATCATCGTGCGGGGACGCGCCGCGCGCCGCCGCGACGGTCTTCATACATTCGGCGATGATTCGAGTGGTGTTGTCGCCGTCGTCCACGAGCTGCACATCGGCGATGTGACGCTGGGCAACGTTCCGGCGCGGCTCATCGTCGACAGCGCGCGCGGCACGCCCCGATCACGCCAAGTCACGATTATCGGCCTGGACGTTCTGCAGCGCCTCGCGCCAACGTTCAATCCAACGACACAGATGTTGACCCTCCGGCGCAGCGGTCAGATCGCCCAAGTGGTGAGCGGCACGCGCACGCCGATGCTTCTCGACGAACAGGGATTTCGAGTCCTCGTTGACGACCATTGGGTGCGAGCCGGCTCCGGGGCGACCGCGAAGCTTCTCTCGACGCGTCCATGGACGCTCGACGCGAAGCGGGGCGCAATCGTTCTGCAGTAGGGCGCGCGCGCTGCGTGCCCGTCTGTTATTTCCCGATGTGCTGCAGCTCGACCATCAAGCAACGGTCCTGCACGACGTCGATTCCCGCGCGCGCGAGTCGCTCCGCCGCCTCGTCGTTGCGGATGCCGAGTTGAAACCACACTGATTTTGGTCGCTTGGCGATGATATCGTCGACGTGCGCCGGGATGTGGTGCGGGCGGCGGAATACATTGACCATGTCGATCTCGCCGGGAATCTCAGCGACAGTGCGGTATACACGCTCCCCGAGTATCTCGGTCGCTTCGGGATAGTACACGGGAACCGGCACAACCTCGAAGCCGGCGTGTTGAGCGTATTCAGGAACGTAGAATGCCGGCGCGCGAGACTCCTCGACCTTGATCCCGAGCACGGCGATGCGATGCGTCTCGCTGAGCACGCGCCGGATGCCGGTCATATCGTCGACGAGATGTTGGCGCCAATCGCGATCGGCGTTGGCAACTGTTGCGCTCATGCGTGTTCCTCCGCTACGCGCTCTCTTGTCAAGTTCCATTCCTTGCCGACTCGTTGCGCAGCGTCTCGCCTGCCGTGTAACAGCGGAGACGTTTACCTTTTCCGAGGCAGACAGCTTTCTCTCCACGGAGATGTTCTTGAATGCGGATGCTTGTTCTCGGAGCCGGGCTGCAAGGCTCCGCTTGCGCGTATGACCTACTGCAGGACAAGCAGGTCGAGCAGGTACGACTTGCGGATCTGAAGATCAACCATCTTCCCCATTTTCTCGCGCCTTACTCGGGCCGCCGTCTTTTGCCCACGCCCGTCGACGTACGCGACGAGGACGCGGTGCGCGGGCTGATGCGCGAATGCGATGCGGTGATGAGCGCGATTCCGTATTACTTCAATTTCGACATGGCGCGCCTGGCCGTGGACGCAGGCGTGCACTTCACCGACCTGGGCGGCAATACGGAGATCGTCAACGAGCAAAAGACGCTCGACAACGAAGCGAGGCGAAAAAACATAACGGTCGTGCCTGACACGGGGCTCGCGCCGGGAATGGTCAACATTCTCGCCGAGAACGGTATTCGCCGGATGGACACCGTGAAGTCGGTTCGCATCTACGTCGGTGGTCTGCCGCAGCGCCCCGAACCGCCGCTGAATTATCAGATTGTGTATTCGCTCGAGGGGGTGCTCGACTACTACACGACCCTGTCGTGGGTCCTACGGCGTGGGAAGCGCACACAAGTGCGTGCTTTGTCCGAACTCGAGGTGGTGAAATTCGGCGATGGCGTGGGGACGCTCGAGGCGTTTCATACCGCGGGCGGGCTGTCGACCATGGCTTTCCGGTATGAGGGCAAGATCCCGGAAATGGAGTACAAGACGCTCCGCTATCCCGGCCACGCCGATCGCATGGAAGCGATTCGCGAGCTCGGACTGCTGGATCTCGACCCGGTCGACGTCAACGGCGTGCCCGTTATTCCACGGGAAGCCTTCATGGCGATTGCCGGACCGCGCCTCACGAAGCCCGAAGGGAAGGATCTCGTTGCCTTACGAGTGGTCGTGAGCGGCACGAAGGGCGGCGCACCGAAGACGGTCACGTGGGAGCTGATCGACCGGTACGACGAGCAGCATCACATTAGTGCCATGATGCGCACAACCGGCTTTTCACTTTCGATTACCGGCATGATGCAGGTGCGCGGCGAGGTGAAGCCCGCCGGCGTGCATACGCCTGACGAGTGTGTCCCGGCGGATCGCTATATCGAGGAGCTCCGGCAGCGCGGCATAACGATCCGCGAGGCGTGAGAGTTCGTTAAATTAACGGTGGACGGCTCCGCGGCTAGCGCACAAACTCCGCGAGCGTAGCGCCCATCTGATCCATCGCTCGCTTCGCGTTCCACCGATCGGCGCCGTTGTAGATGAACGAGAACGCGAGAATCTCGCCGTTCTTCGCCGTCACATAGCCGCCTAACGAGGCAACGGTATTCGTCGTCCCGGTCTTCGCGTGGAGATTGCCGCGCGCCGGAGTATGGCGGGCGCGATGCCGCAGCGTACCGGATTCGCCCTCCAGGGGCAGCGACGCATGGAACGTCGCGCCCCACGGCGCCTGATGCGCGAACGAGAGCAGCTCAACCATGGAGCGAGGCGTCACACGGTCGAGCACCGATAAGCCGCTCCCGTCCGATGCCTGCACATCTTCCGGACGCGCGCCGACCTTCTCGGTAAGCAGGCTGCGCAGTGTGGCGAGTGCCGTTCGCGCCGAACCCACCTGCCCCGGCGCGGCCGCGTGCGCGGCATCGCGGAAGAGCAGCT
>QHUV01000016.1 GCA_003222065.1 Gemmatimonadota bacterium
GCATCCCGAAGCGCTGCCTGATCTGCTCGCGGCGTTGACGCGGTTGCGCGTCGAGGGCGTCGTTTGGAGCGGCGGCGAGCTGCTTGCCGGAGCGCAGCTACTTCGGTCGTCTCGACGAACCCGTGACGCGCTTAGCGATGAGCGACGTCCTGCCGTCCCGCGGGCCGTGTTGTCGCCATTGGCGGATCGTCTGCTCGCCGCCAAGCCGCTCGAGGACAGCATCGAGCGGACGATTCACGATGACGGCACCGTCAAAGACGATGCCTCGCCAGCGCTGCGCCGCGTTAGGCGCGAACTGCGCTCCGCCGAGGGTGATCTCGTTAGGCTTCTCGAGCGTGCGATCGAGAGGCTCGACCCACACCACCGTGTCTCTGACATGTCGGTCACGGTGCGCGACGGCCGGTATGTGATCCCTGTGCGACGTGAGGGCCGCGGCAGTGTCGGCGGCATCGTTCACGGCGCGTCGTCCACTGGCGCCACGCTGTTCGTCGAGCCTCCAGCGGCCATCGAGTTCGGAAACCGCATTCGCGAGCTCGAGGCCGAAGAGCGCGAGGAGGTCGATCGCATACTCCGCGAGCTCACCGATTCGCTTCGGCCGCATCGCGATCACTTGATCGACGCAACGGAGGCGCTCGCGACACTCGACGCGTTATTCGCCCGCGCGCGTTTCGCGATCGAGTTCCGCTGCATGGGAACGTCGCTTGTCAGCGCAACCGACGGATTTGTCGCGCGCGACGGGCGTCACCCATTGCTCCTCGCGCAGGGGCTCGATGTCGTTCCCTTTGATCTCGAAATGAGCGCGGGCGAGCGGACGCTTCTCGTCTCAGGGCCCAACACGGGCGGCAAGACGGTGCTGCTCAAGGCGCTGGCATTGATCTCGGCGATGGCGCAGTCGGGGATTCCGGCGCCGACGAACGCCGAGAGTCGCATCGCCATTTACGATGACTTCTTCGCGGACATCGGCGACGAGCAGTCGATCGAAGCGAGTCTTTCCACGTTCAGCGCCCACGTCAAGAATCTGTCCGAGATCATGCGACTCGCCTCGCCCGCGTCGCTGGTGCTCATCGATGAGCTGGGATCGGGGACGGACCCGGTCGAGGGATCGGCGTTAGGCTGGGCGGTGCTCGAGGAGCTCACGCAGCGTGGCACGATGACAATCGCTACGACTCACCTCGGTGCACTCAAGGAGCTAGCGACACAGGTGAGTGGAGTCGTAAATGCGTCACTACAGTTCGATGCCGACGCGCTCGCCCCGACGTATCGGCTGATCAAGGGAATTCCCGGCCGGTCATACGGCATTTCGATCGCGCGTCGATTAGCCCTGCCCGAACACGTCGTCTCGCGAGCTGAAGAACGGTTGCCGCGCCAGGAACGCGACGTCGCGGCGCTGATCGAGCAGCTCGAGCAGAGAGCCGAGGCACTCACCACCAGCGAGCAGGAAACCGCGGCGGTGCTCGAGGATGCGAGGTCGCGCATGGCGGAC
Source organism: Gemmatimonadota bacterium (assembly GCA_003222065.1). Taxonomy (GTDB): domain Bacteria; phylum Gemmatimonadota; class Gemmatimonadetes; order Gemmatimonadales; family Gemmatimonadaceae; genus AG2. The sequence continues at coordinate 1,484 of QHUV01000016.1, forward strand.
CTCGCGCGCCGGGAGCGCAACGTTCGAGAGCGAGAGCGTCGTGCCGAGCGCGAATCGCGGCAAGAGGCGAGACGCTATTTGCTGGACGCGCGGCAGGAGATCGAGCGTACGCTGCGGGATCTCAAACGAACGGAAAGCGAAGCGCTGGAGGCAGCCGGTCGCGAGGCACGCCAACGCGCCGAGCAGCTGGCCGCGCAGCAATCGGCCGAGCTGGATCGTCTCGAGCGTGAAGAAGCGAATCTCGCGAAGCGCGATCGCGCGACGCCGCCCCGAGGGACCGGACGTGAGATCGTCGCCGGAAGTTGGGTCGACGTTGCGACCCTCGGAGGCAAAGCGGCTCGCGTCGTCGAGTTGCGTGAGAGCAGCGCGGTGGTAACCGTTGGTGCAATCAAGATGACCGTACCCCTCACGGCGTTGACACCCAGCGATTCGGCGCCAACGGACGTCGCCGTGGCGTGGACGGCTGATCTCCCCGATGCGCCGGCCGCGAGCGAGATCGACGTCCGCGGAATGCGCGCTGACGAGGCGGAGGGGATCGTGATGCAAGCGTTGGACGCCGCGATTCGTGCCGATCTGCGCTCCCTGCGTATCATTCACGGGAAGGGAACGGGCGCGCTTCGCGAGCGCGTCAACGAAATGTTGAAGAAGGACACGCGAGTGAAGCAGTTCCGTCTTGGCGCCTGGAACGAGGGAGGCGCCGGAGTCACCGTCGCCGAGCTCTGATGATACCCGACGAAATCGTCGATCGCGTTCGTGACGAAGCGGACATCGTCGAGATCATCGGCGAGTTCGTGAAGCTGAAGCGCGTCGGTACGAGCTTTCGCGGGCCATGTCCATTTCATCACGGTAAGCACGACAATTTCTCCGTATTGCCGCGCGGCACGTTTAATTGCTTCGTGTGCGGCGAGAAGGGAAATGTCTTCACCTTTCTGCAGAAGCACCTCGGGCTCGACTTTGTCGAGGCCGTGAAGTGGGTGGGCGCGAGGATCGGCGTGGAAGTGCGCGAGGTGTCGCGCCAGCAGGAAGGTCCGGATCCGCGTGAGCCGTTGTGGGAGGTGAACGCGGCAGCGAGCGAGTTTTTTCGGCGACACCTGTGGGAGGAGCCGGGCGGCGCCGCGGCGCGCGCCTACGTCGAGGGGCGCGGCATTACCCGGGAGGATGCGGAGCGCTTTACCCTTGGCTTCGCGCCCCGCGACGGCACGCCACTCCGCGAGCACCTTCGCAGTCTCGGCTTCGACGACGGGCAACAGCTCGCCGCGGGCATGCTCGTTAGGCGCGAAGGGAGCGACGAGCTGCGCGTCCGCTTTCGGCACCGTCTCATGTTCCCGATCTTCGATCTGCGCGAGCACGTCGTCGGTTTTGGGGGGCGCGTATTGGGCGAGGGCGAGCCGAAATACCTCAACTCCTCCGAGTCAGAGATCTTTGCGAAGCGACGGCTGCTGTATGGCTTGAACTGGGCGAAACAGTCGATCCGCAAGGCAGACCGATTGTTGCTCGTCGAAGGCTATTTCGATCTGATTCGTCTCGTGCTTGCCGGAATCGATGAAGTCGTCGCGCCACTCGGCACGGCCCTAACCGAGGCGCAGGCGTCGCTCATTCGTAAGTACACGAAGAATGTGTTTTTGCTCTATGATAGCGACACCGCCGGCCAGAAGGCGACATTTCGTGCCGGTGACGAATTGCTCCGCAACGGCGCCAGCGTCCGCGTCGTTTCGCTGCCTGACGGAGAGGACCCCGATTCATTCGTCGCCAGCCAAGGCGCGGAAGGCCTGGAGCGCGAGATTGCGCAATCGATCGATGTGTTCGATCGCAAGATTCAAATTCTCGAACGCGGTGGGTGGTTTTCTGATCTTCGGCACAAGCGCCAGGCGCTCGATAAATTGCTTCCGTCCATTCGCGCGACGACCGATCGCATCATGCGTGATCTCTATGTTGCCAGAACCAGTGAGGAGATCGCATCATGCGTGATCTCTATGTTGCCAGAACCAGTGAGGTCGCGGGCGTCTCGCGGGACCTCCTCGAGCGCGAGCTCGCCGGGGCTCAGCCGAGCACTGCGAGACCGACGGAGAGCGAAATCGCGCCGCCACCGGTGCGTCGGGCGCGCGCGCGCGATCGACGCGAGAATCGCCGAGCGGCGGGTGTGCGCGCGGAGCGCGAACTGCTCCGCGTGATGCTCCACGATCGGCGGTATGTGGAGCTCGTGGCAGAGCGCTTGGGATCCGCGAGCTTCCGAGATCAGGCGTATCGGACGATCTTCACGGAGCTCGTCGCGCTAGGCCCCGAGGCGACGATCGGCGAGATTGCAGGTGCGTTCGACGAGGAGACGATCGAGGTTCTCGAGGAGCTTCTCGGCGAAGCGGGCGGGCTCGATCGCGCGAACGAGATCGTCGATGGGAGCGTGAACGCGATGGCGTCGCGCGATCTCGACGCGCGGCTCCATGCGATCGATCGTGAGATGCCGCTCGCGGCGGCGGAAGAGAAAGACGATCTGATTCGGGAGAAGGAGCAGCTGCTCCGGCAGATGCAGGCACTTGGACGCGGGCGCTTTAAGTCGTTTCGCGCATCGACATCTTGAACCGAAGGAGGCGGAGTGCATCCAGACGTCGCGGCATTGCTCGCCGTACAGACTGACGATATCGAGATTCACGGATTGGAGGAGCGGCTTGCGGCACTAATGCCGCGGCTTGACACAATCGTCAAAGAGCAAGAACGCGCCGCGGCGACGCTCGATCGGGCTCGTCAAGCGGTGGACGCCGAGGAGCGCCGTCAGCGCGAGGTGCGCGGCCGGCTCGATCAATATCGCCAGCTCGAGGAGCGCAACCAGGCGCAGCTGAACGCCGTCACGAGCGCGCGCGAAGCCACGGCCGCGACGGCGCAACTGGATCAAGCGCGAAAGATGATCGGCGAGGCACAGCGGGAGCTCGACGGCATCTCGCATCGCTTGACCGATCTGCGCCACGCCGTCACCGACAGCGATCACGCCCTGCGTGACATCGAACGCGCTCAGAAGGAGCTGCGCGCCTCGCTCGACGCGGACCGCGCGACGATCGAAGCCCAGCTCGCCGAGCTGCATAAGCATCGCGACGAGCGCGCCGTGAGCGTCCCGCGGTCTCTGCTTGTCCGCTACGACCGCATTCGTTCACACAAACGTGTCCACGCCGTCTTCCCGCTACGCGGGCACTCGTGCGCCAACTGCGATACCGTGCTGCCGTTGCAGCGGCGAAGCGCGATGGCCGGGAGCGGGGCGACCGAAGTCTGCGAGGGTTGCGGCGTGCTCCTGTACGCGGGCGAATGATGCTTGTTCGAGGCTAACACCGGCCATACTTTTCGCGCGTGACCGCACCCGTTGCGCGAGCGCGCCCGAAACATCGCTGGATCATTCCCGACCGGCCGGACCCGGCGGCCGTCGCTCGTCTGCAGGAGGAGCTGCATCTGCCGGAGCCGCTCTGCCGTCTGCTCGCGACGCGCGGCCTGGCCGACATCGACGTGGCGAAGGTGTACCTCCGGCCGCGGCTCGATCAGCTCCACGATCCGTGCCTGATGCTCGACCTCGATCGCGCCGTCGAGCGGCTCGAGCGCGCGATTCGCGATGGTGAGCAAATACTCATTCACGGCGACTACGACGTCGACGGGATGTGCTCGACGACCCTGCTGACGCGGACGCTACGTATGCTCGGGGCGTCGGTGATTCCATTCATTCCCCGGCGCATCGAGGACGGATACGATCTAGGGGCCGCTGGTGTCGAGGCTGCCTTACGAGCGGGCGTGCGCGTCGTCGTCACCTGCGATTGTGGGACGAGCGCGCACGAGCCGGTGCGTGCGCTGCAGGATGCCGGCGTCGACGTCATCATCTCCGATCATCACCTGCCGAGCGGCGGCGTGCTACCCGCCGCGTACGCGGTGCTGAACCCGAAGCGACCTGGCTGCACGTCACCCGACCGAGATCTGGCCGCCGTCGGCGTCGCGTTCAAGCTGGCGCTGGCGCTGGTCCGCAAGCGCGGCGGCAATGAGAACGCCGTCTACCGCATGCTCGATCTCGTCGCGTTGGCGACAATTGCCGACATCGCCCCGTTGCGCGGAGAGAATCGCGTGCTCGCGCGCTATGGCTTGAAGATGCTCAACGAGACGAACAACATCGGGCTTCGGGCGTTGATTCGCGCCGCCGGGCTCGCCGATCGACAGATCACCGCCGGCCGCGTTGGTTTCATTCTCGCACCGCGCCTCAACGCCGTCGGGCGCATGGGTCATGCGTTGCGCGGCGTCGACCTTCTCCTCACCGACGACGAGCACCACGCCAACGCCATCGCCCGCGATCTCGAGGAGCTGAACGAGCACCGGCAGGAGGTGGATCGGGCGACGCTCGTGCGTGCCCGCGAGCTGCTCTCCGGCATCGATATGGATGAAAGCTACGGCATCGTACTCGCCGAGGAGGGCTGGCATCCTGGTGTGATCGGCATCGTCGCGTCGCGGATCGTCGAGGAATTCGGCCGGCCGACGGTTCTGGTCGCGCTCGAGGGAGACGTGGGAAAGGGATCCGGTCGTTCGATTCCCGCATTCGATCTGCACGCCGGGCTCAGTCAATGCCGGGATCTGCTGGAACGCTTCGGCGGCCACCGATCCGCGGCAGGCATAACGATCACGCGCGAGCAGCTGCCCGCCTTCGCGGCCCGGTTCAATGCGATTGCTCGCGAGCGTCTCACACCCGACGATCTGATCCCGGAGCTGCGCTCCGATCTCGAGGTGACGTTAGGCGAGCTGACGTTCCAGCTCGAGGCGCTCCTCCGACATGTCGAGCCATGCGGCGTTGGAAATCCATCGCCGGTGTTGGTCGCGCGTCACGTCACGGTGGCGGCGCCACCGCGCGTCGTCGGCAAGGAGCAGGAACACCTCAAGCTGCGACTCGCCGACGAGACGGGTAGTCAACTCGAGGCGCTCGGGTGGGGAATGGCGGCGCGCGCAACGGAGCTCGAGCAAGGTGCCACCCTGGACGTCGCCTTCCGCCTCGAGAGCGACGAATGGAACGGCGAGAAGCGCCTGCAGGCCCGCCTCGCCGATTTCCGCGCATAGCCCCGTCGCGCGGTGCGCATCGTCGCCGGCCGCTGGCGGGGACGCACGATCGAGCCGCCCGCCGATCCGCGGGTTAGACCCACGGCGGATCGCGTTCGCGAGGCGTGGATGAGCAGCGTGATGCCCGATCTGCCCGGTGCGCGCGTGCTCGATCTGTTCGCCGGCTCGGGCGCACTCGGACTCGAAGCATTGTCTCGCGGGGCGGCAGTCGCTGAATTCGTCGACGTCGGAGCGAAGAGTCTCCGCGCCCTCCGCGCGAACGCGCTCTCGCTAGGCGCGGGTGCAGCGGCCGTGATCCATCGCGCCGATGCCCTGCGCTTTGTTGCGGCGCTCGAGCCGCACGCGTTCGACGTCGCCTTCGCGGACCCTCCTTACGGTTTGGGCCTCGCGACGCGTCTCGCGCAGCAATGGCTGGAGAAACGGTTTGCCGCCGTCCTTGGCATCGAGCATCGGGTGAATGAAGTGCTACCGGGTAGCGAGGACCGCAGAAAATACGGCGACACCGTGGTGACGCTGTACAGGGGCTAGCGGCTTGGGGCTAGGGTTTGGGGAATAAGCGATTAAGGTTGAGCCCTAGCCCCGAGGCCTCGGCCCTATCCCCTAGTCTTCTCGTGCGCATCGCCATCTACGCCGGCAGCTTCGACCCAATCACGCGCGGACACGAGGATCTCGTGGCGCGGAGCCTCGAGTTCGTCGACCGTGTCATCGTTGCGGTGGCGACGAATGTGTCAAAGCAGCCGTTGTTCACCGTCGGCGAGCGGGTGCAGCTGATTCGTGCCGCGCTCGATAACGAATCGCGCGTCGAGGTGAAACAGTTCAGCGGCCTTCTCGTCGACTTCGCGCGCACGGCCAAGGCGCAACTTCTCATTCGCGGCTTGCGCGCCGTGAGCGATTTCGAATACGAGTATAAGATGGCGCTCATGAATCGGCATCTGTCGCCGGGCCTGGAGACGGTGTTCATGGTGCCCTCGCTCGACACGACGTATATCAGCGCGAGCCTCGTCCGCGAGGTCGCCCGATTCGGTGGCGAGATTACCGATCTCGTGCACCCCGTCGTCGCGGCGGCGCTCCGCGAGAAGTTCGGCAAAGGGTCGGAGTCGCGGCGCGGGTGAGCTTTCTCGATTCGGTGCGCGTACGCGCGAGCGCGACGCGCCGACGGATCGCCTTTCCCGAGTCGGCTGATGAGCGGACGCTCACGGCGGTCGAAGCGCTCGCGCGCCAGCGCGTCGTGGCGCCAGTGCTGATCCTCGATCCCCAGCGACCCGATTCACACGCCGGCGCGCGCGCGTTGCAGACTGACGGCGTCGAGGTCATCGATCCAAAGGGGGACCCGCGGCGCGAGTGGGCAGCCGCCGAGCTATTGGCCGCCAGGCGCGCCAAGGGACTGAGCGAAGAAGAGGCCGCGAGGCTTGCGGAACAGAGTCTCTTTTTTGCCGACGCTCTCGTGCGTCGCGGAGAGGTCGACGGATGCGTGGCAGGGGCGACGCATTCCACCGCCGACGTCTTACGGGCGGCGCTCTGGCTCATCGGTCCAGCCGCCGGCGTGCGCACGGTCTCGAGCGCGTTCTACATGGTGACACGACCGTTTCGCGGAACGGCAGAACCCGAGGTGTTGACGTTCACTGATTGCGCTGTCGTTCCGTATCCAACGGCGACGCAAGTCGCGGACATTGCCATCGCCGCGGCCGCGGACCGCGCACGCATAGTTGGCGACGAGCCGTGCGTAGCGCTCCTCTCTTTTAGCACTAAAGGCAGCGCTGATGGGCCCACCGTCCGCTTGATGACGGACGCATTGTCCGAGTTGCGGCAGCGCGCGCCGCATCTGATCGTGGACGGAGAATTGCAAGGTGATGCCGCGCTCGTCAGTGACGTGGGGCTGCGCAAGGCTCCCGGAAGTCCGGTCGCCGGGCGCGCGAACGTGCTCGTCTTCCCAACGTTGGATGCGGGAAACATCGCGTACAAGCTGGTGCAGCGACTCGGCGGCGCGACCGCCATTGGTCCAATCATTCAAGGATTGCGACGACCGTGCAGCGATCTCTCGCGCGGAGCGACCTGGAATGACATTTTTCACGTGGCGGGGATTACCGCGCTGCAAGCGGACGATGCGTCCCCGCCCCCGCGATCTGCTAAAGTCCCGTTAGGAGAAACATCATGAGCTTCGCGATCACGAAGGAGGCAGAAGTCGTTGTTGTGGATGTCGAGGGCCAGCTCATCGTCGGCAATCGGCAGGAACTGAAGCAAAAGGTGCTGGACGAGCTGGAGCGGGGTGAGAAGAAGTTCCTCATCGACTTCTCGCAGACGGGATACATCGACAGCTCCGGCCTGGGCGTGCTCGTGTCATTATCGAAAAAGATTCGCGAGCAGGGAGGGGAGCTCCGGCTGGCGAACCTCAACGACGACCTCAAGACGCTTTTCGAGCTGACGAAGCTCGACACTCTCTTCCAGATCGCGGATACGCGCGAGCGCGCGCTGGAGAGCTTCTGACACCCGGCTCGCTGGCGCGGCGACGAGAGACTCCTGGTTGCCGCGAGAGGGCATGAGCCAGGGCAACGAAGCGGGACGGCAGAACTCGCGTCCTGGCGCCCGTGACGACGCCCGCGTGATCGAAGTCGACATCCCGAGCGACGTTCAATACATCGAGAAAGTCGTCGAGCTCGTCCAGCGAGAGTGCGCGCTGATGCGTTTTGGTGCCCGTCAGTTGATGCTAAACCTCGCCGTCGCGCTCACCGAGGCGCTGTCCAACGCCATCCTCCGCGGCAACAACGACGATCCCGCGAAACATGTGCACGTGATGGCCCGCGTCGATCCGGGACAGCTGGTCATCGAGGTACAGGACGAAGGCGAGGGCTTCGACCTCGATCGGTGCACCAGCGATCCGACGACACCAGCCAACGTGGAGCGCGAGGACGGGCGCGGATTGTTCTTGATGCGCCAGCTCATGGATAGCGTCGAGCGGTTCGACGGTGCGCGCGGGAATACCGTGCGCCTGATCATGATCCGGCAATGACCGACCTCGCGGCTGTCCTGTCTGCGTTTCACGCCGCGACGCAGTGCGATGCCGCCGTGTGGACGCGGGCTTCGGACGGAAAGTTTGTGAAGGACGCGAGCACCGACGGGGCGCCAGCGCTTTCCGACTTTCCCGCGCTGTCTGACGGAATTCGCCAGGTAGATACCGGCCAAGAACGTGTGCTGGTGGCGGCCGTGCCGGGACCACGTCGCGCCTGGTTGGAGCTCGGTCCGTGTAGTGTGCCACACGCCGATCTCGACAGCTACATGCGGTTCATGGTGCCAGTGGTGACGCAGTTTCTGCAGTCGGCACTGGAAGTCGAGCACGCGGCGAATGAGCTGGCGGAGCGTTATGAGGAGATCAATCTTCTCTACACGATCAGCGAGATCCTCGGTCGTACGGTGTCGCTCGAGGAAGCCGCACGCACGATCCTCACCGAGATCTCGGAAACGGTCGGCGCTCGCCGAGCCTCTATTCTCGTGCACGATCCGTCAGCGGACACGTTGCGGGTCGTCGCCGCACTTGGCGCCGACGCGTCGTCGACGCCGATGATTGCCGTTAAGGACCCGTGCAGTGTAAGCGCACGGGTTTTTCGTACCCAGCATCCGTTGCTCGTCGAAGCCGATCAAATGCAATGCGAAGCGGAAGCGCCGTATCGGCGCGGCGCGATGCTTTCGGTACCGATCATGTGGACGACGCCTCGTGGCGGCGAGCCCCTCGGTGTCGTGAATCTCTCGGACCGTCACTCGGCGCAGCCATTCACGGCCGGTGATCAGAAGCTCATCGCCGCGATCGCCACGCAAATCGGCACGGCGATTCAGAACGCGCGACTGGTCCGCGCGTCGCTGACTCAGGAGCGGCTCCTCTCCGAGATGGAGCTTGCGCACGATCTCCAGATGAAGCTCCTGCCCGCGGGAACGATCGTGGCGCCGGACGCGGTGGTCGCGGCGCGAGTGATGCCTGCCGAAAGCGTGGGTGGGGACTTCTACAACCTGTTCCGTCTTGGCGACCATCGGGTCGGCGCGATGATCGGGGACGTATCCGGTCACGGCTATCAGGCGGCGTTGATCATGGCCCTAACGATGAGCGCGGCGGCCATTCACGCGCAGACCACCGCCGACCCTGGCGAGACGCTGCACGCGCTGTTCTCGACAGTTCGTGACGAGCTCGCGACGACGGAGATGTTCATTTCCGCGTTCTACGGCGTCGTCGATCGGACGCGGGGCGAACTGTTGTACGCGAATACGGGCCATCCGCACGCGTTCGTCGTCGGCGCCGACGGATCGTGCCAGCGGCTTGCCGCGCAGGATCCGCCCCTTGGCATGGCTGACGGACAGCCGGTCACCGTACGACGACCGTGGGATCCGGGCAACGATTTGCTCGTGCTATTCACCGATGGGCTGAGCGACGCCCGCAGTCGCGCTGGACCGCGCTTGGGTGAGGAAGCGCTGCTCGAGACGATTCAACGCTACCGGACGAACACGCCGAGCGACATCCTCGAGCACCTGATCGATCTCGTAAATGCGCACAGTGGCGACGTGCCCCGGCGCGATGATCAGACGATCGTTCTCTTGCACAGCTGATCCTGGGAGAGCATGAACGGCGGATACCGCGTAAACGGCGGATACCGCGTAAACAGCGGGAACCGCGTAAACAGCGGGAACCGCGTAAACAGCTAATGGAAGAGCGTTTCCCGCCGGTCCGAAAGAGCCTCGGTCAGCATTTTCTAAACGATCGGCACATTCTGACGCGAATCGCCGATGCGCTCGTCCTCGACGGTAGCGCAACGGTGATCGAAATCGGGCCTGGGCGGGGCTCACTAACCGAGCTCCTTGTCGCTCGGGCGCCTCGCGTCATCGCCATCGAATACGATCGGGCGCTCGCCGCGCTGTTGCGCGATCGGTACGCGGGGAACCTGAATGTGACGATTGTCGAGGCGAACGTCCTCGAGGTCAGCTTCGCCGACCTAACGAATGGGCCGTACGCTCTCGTCGGCAACGTGCCTTACTACATCACGACACCGATCATCTTTCAGGGCCTAACGCGGCCACGGCCAGAGCGCGCCGTCTATCTGGTCCAGCGCGAGGTGGCCGAGCGAATAGTCGCTCCGCCTGGCGATCGCGAGTATGGCGCACTCTCCGTCAATGTGCAGGCGGTGGCGGTTCCCGAATTGCTCTTCCGAGTGCCACGCGGCGCCTTCCAGCCGCCGCCGCGCGTGGATAGCGCCGTGCTGCGAATTACGCCGCGGCCGGATCCGGTCATCGAGGGCGACGAGGAGGGCGAGTTCCGAACGATGGTTCAAGGCGCCTTCGGTTTTCGACGCAAGCAAATGCGGCGCGTCTTGCGCGAGCTATGGAACATCGATCCTGACGACGCCGAAGGAATTCTGAGTCGAGCCGGCGTCGAGCCGTCTGTCCGACCCGAAGTTCTCACACCAGCGGACTTCGCTCGACTCGTTCGTGCACATCGTCGTTAGGCGAGCGCCAGTCCGGAAACATCAAAAGCGTCAGCGCGGACGAAACCGAGCAAATCCGCTACGGGCCTTTGCCCCTTACTCCCGATTCGTTAGGGCGTAGCTCAACCCTTCGAGCTCCATCGCCATGTTCACCGTCTTCACGGTGACATCGGCCGGCGCCTGGAGTTGAGTAGGCGCAAAATTCAAAACTGCCTTGATCCCGGTTTTCACCACACGATCGAGGACGCGCTGCGCTTCGTCGGCGGGAACGGTGAGCACGGCGATGTCCGGCCGATCCTGTCGCACGTCACGCTCGAGCTGCGAGATGTCCCGTACCGGAATCCCCTCGAGCTTGCGGCCGATCTTTTCGTCGTTCGCGTCATACGCGGCGAGGATCAAGAAGCCGCGCTGACGAAAGCCGCGATACTGAGCGAGGGCCGCACCGATCTTTCCGGCGCCGATGATGATCACTTTCCATTCGCGTCCGAGACCGAGGATCTACGAGAGTGTCGGGCTTGTGAACGAATTCACAAGTTAAGCCCGCCTCCGTGCCTGCACCAGCACCTACCCTTCGGTTATCTTCGGGCCATGTCGGTCCATGTCACGTCCGAGATCGGGCGCCTGAGGGGAGTAATCGTCCATTCACCGGGTCCCGAGCTCTGCGCTGTGACCCCGACAAATCGAGCGGAATTCCTGTACGACGACATCATCGATTCCGATAGCGCGCAACGCGAGCACCGGCGGTTTCTCGCCATTCTCGAGCGCTTCGCCAAGGTCTATCAGGTCCGGGATCTGCTCGCCGAAACACTCGCCACCGCCGAGGCGCGCGAGCTCCTGATTCGGGAAACGATGGACATCGTGCCGTCCGAGCCCCTCGCCCGCGACCTGAGCCAGCTCGACGCCGCCACAATCGTCCGCTTGTTGATCGAGGGACGGGAAGAACCGCCGGGACCGCTCGCGAAGGCCTTGAACGAACGCGGCTACGTCCTCCCACCGCTGCCCAATCTCTTTTTCACGCGCGACAGCTGCACCATCAGCGGGAAGCACGTGCTCGTCGGTTCGATGCGCTACGCCATTCGGTGGACGGAAGCGATCATCATGAAAACGATCTTCCTCCACCACCCGCAGCTGGCGAACGACGGCATTCTGTACGACGGCGCGTCCGAGCGCCGCGTGAATTACACACTCGAGGGTGGGGATGTCCACGCCCTGCGCCACGATCTCGTCGTCATCGGCTTTAGCGAACGCTCAAGCCCCGCCGGCATCGATCAGCTGGCGAGCTTGTTCTTCGAGCACACCGACGTGACGGACATTCTCGTCGTCGTTATGCCGAAAGTGACGACCGCTATCCACCTCGACATGGTCTTCACCCAGGTCGACCGCGAGCTTTGCGTCGTCTTTCCGCCGCACTTCCTCGGGCCGGAGCGGCTCCCCGTGCTGCACTGGCACAAAGGTGAAGTCACGCTCCGCGAACCGACGAACATCTTTTCCGCGCTCAAGGCGTGTGGCATGCCGATGGAGCCAATCCCGTGCGGCGGACGCCATCGCACCACCCAGGAGCGGGAGCAGTGGGCCTCGGGTTGCAACTTCGTTGCGCTCCGCCCGGGCGTCGTACTGTCGTACCAGCGGAATGAGGCGACGCTCCACGAGATGCAAAAGATGGGGTTCCGAATCCTCTCCGCGGTGTCTTTCCTCACCGGCGAGGAACGCATCGCCGAGGGCGATCGCGCCGCGATCTCGTTCGAGGGCTCCGAGCTCCTTCGCGGCGGTGGTGTTACGCGACGTGCCGTTGACTATCTCGCCGGTGGTGCCGCCGATGCACGAACGCTCATTGCGCACGTCTGCCAACTGCCGACGATGCCAGCGGCTGTGGCCGAGCACATGGCGGCCGCGCTCTTCGCTGGCCAGCGCCGCTTCGTGCGCGAGCCAGATGGTCGGTGGGGGCTCGCGCGAGAGGTACCGTTCCCGGCGGCTGACGCGTTGAGCGGCCTCTCCTACGCCGTCGTCGATGTCGAAGCGACTGGCGGTCGTGTGTACGGAGGCGACCGGATCACCGAAGTCGCCGTTGTCGAGGTCAAGAACGGCGTCATCAGTACGGTATTCGACACTCTCGTCAATCCGCAGCGCAGCATCCCGCCATGGATCACGCGCCTAACGAATATCTCGTGGGACATGGTACGAAATGCCCCATCCTTCGCCGAGGTTTGCGATCAGTTGCTCGGCGTATTGGACGGGCGCGTCTTCGTCGCGCACAACGCCAACTTCGATTGGCGCTTTCTCACGATGGAGATCGACCGCGCGATGGGGCGCACACTGAGCGGACGCCGCCTCTGTACCGTGAAGCTGGCGCGAAAGGTGATTCCCGGCCTGCGCCGGCGATCCCTCGATCACGTCACGCTGCACTACGGCGTCGAGATTACGCATCGCCATCGGGCGGGCGGCGATGCCCTCGCCACGGCGAAGATCTTCGCTCGCCTCCTCGACGACGCTCGCCGTCAGGGGTGCGAGACGTGGCACGACCTACAGCGTTTGCTCATCACGCCCGCGCCGAAACGATACCGCCCTCGCCGGCCGCCGGCGTCGCCACGACCCGTTGACAAGGACACCACGGCATGACGCCGACCGTCGACGCGGCGCCACCGCGACTCGGCCCACGCGTCGAAACCCGGCGCCTTGGCCGGTGGACGATCCACGCGATCCAGGCGGGCGGCCAAAAGCTGGACGGCGGCGCGATGTTCGGCGTCGTCCCCAAACCGCTCTGGGAGCGCCGCATCGTGCCCGACGAGAAGAACCGCATCCAGCTCGGCATGCGCTGTCTGCTCGTCGACCACGAGATCGGCCCGGTACTGATCGATACCGGCGCCGGAAACAAGGAAAATGAGAAGTTTTATAACATTTACGGCATCGAGAACCGCGGAGTAAGGGGACCGACGGCGTTGGAGGATGGCCTGCTCGACGTCGGTGTGCGCCCGGAGGACATTGCGCTGGTGATCAACAGTCACCTCCATTTCGATCACGCCGGCGGGAACATGGTGCGCGAGACTGATGGGCGGCTCCGGCCAGCATTCGTGAACGCGCGGTACGTCGTGCAGCGTGGGGAGTACGAGTTCGCGACGCACACGAACGAACGGACGGCGGGGAGCTATTTCGCGCACAACTTCGTGCCGCTCGCCGAGGCCAATCGCTTTGATTTCATCGAGGGTGATCGCGAGATCCTGCCCGGCATCAGTTCGGTGCACACGCCCGGACACACGCCATGGCACCAGGGACTGTTGCTCGAGTCTGACGGCGAGCGCGCTTTTTATCTTGCCGACTTGGTGCCGACTACCGCTCATCTGCCGCTGCCGTGGATCATGGGCTACGACGTCGAGCCGCTGGTCACGCTCGAGACGAAGCGCCGGATACTCGCCCGCGCCGCCGCCGAAAACTGGCTCCTCATCTTCGAGCACGACGCGACCACGCCTTGGATGAAGTCGGCCGAAATGGCCAGCAGTAGGTGATTGGTGAACGGCCTTGACTCTCGAGGCGATCCGGCCTAACTTCGTTCGCTTCAATGCACTAAGCGGATTGGCCCGTCGCTGATCCCACCCTCTGGCCCTCGCGGACGCACGCGAGGCGTGCTGCAGGAGTCCACACTCGACGCCGTACCCTCGACGAGCAGAGGAGCGGCGGCGATTCACGCGGACTCCACGAGGGGTCCGCGTTTTTCTTTCTCTCGCTGAGGGTCTCGGGTATTCAGGACACTACGAAACGCGTGCGGGTCAACCGCATGATCCGCATCAGTCCCGTCCGCGTGATTGGGGCCGACGGAGCACAGCTCGGCATTCTCGAGGTCGATGCCGCGCTACGAATGGCGGAAGAGCAGGGCCTCGATCTGGTCGAAGTGGCAGCGACCGCGCGACCGCCGGTGGTCCGGATCATGGACTACGGCAAGTACAAGTTCGAGATGGCGAAGCAGGCTCGCGTCGCCAAGAAGAAACAGCACGTCATCGAGCTCAAGGAAGTGAAGTTCCGCCCGGGCATCGACGATCATGACTTCGACACGAAGACGCGGCACGCCCGGCGATTCCTCGAGGAGAAGAACAAGGTCAAGGTGACGATGATGTTTCGCGGCCGGCAGGTCGCCCACCCGGAGCTCGGACAGGCCGTGCTCGATCGCGTCGCAAACCATCTCGCCGACATCGGCAAGATCGAGAGCGCCGGACGGCTGGAAGGGAAGTCAATGACGATGATTTTGGCGCCGAAATGAGGGCGTATCTATGAAAATGAAAACACACAAGGGCGCGAAGAAGCGCTTCAAGATCACAGGCTCCGGCAAGATCAAGCGCATGCGCGCGTTCAAGAGCCACATCCTCACGAAGAAGGACGCGAAGCGAAAGCGCCGGCTCCGCCGCGGCGCCCTTGTCGCGACGAAGGGCGAGATCAAGCACGTCAAGCGGCTGCTTCAGGATTAAGGGAGGAGACTAACGATGCCTCGCGCCCGATCGAACGTTCCGCGCCTGAAGCGGAAAAAACAAATCATGAAGGCCGCCCGCGGTGCATTTGGCGGACGGAGTAAGCTATGGAAGGCGGCGAAGGAGAACGTCGAGCGCGGTTGGAAGTACGCGTACCGCGACCGCAAGGCGAAGAAGCGTGAATTCCGGCGCCTGTGGATCACGCGCATCAACGCCGCCGCGCACCAGAACGACATGAACTACAACGTCTTCATGAGCGGTCTCAAAAAGGCCGGCATTGAGGTCGATCGTAAGATCCTCGCCGACCTCGCGGTCCACGATCCGGCAGCGTTTACTGCGCTCGCCGAGAAAGCACGGTCCGCATAAGCTCCTCTGATTGAAGGGAAACGGCGGCGGTGCGACCTTACGTGCACTGCCGCCGTTTCATATCGAGCGCTGATGATGATGACTTCCGTAATGCTTCCCGACAACCCGACTCTCGAGGAGTACACACGACTCCTGAACGCGCTCGGCGTGAGCGGCCAGCTCGACTTCTCGAACGCCAAAACGTCCGAAGAGTTGGAGG
>QHUV01000410.1 GCA_003222065.1 Gemmatimonadota bacterium
CAGTACTCATTGGTCGACGTATAGATGGTCGAGACCTGTCGCTGGCCGAAGGCGTCGTACAGCGTGTTCTCGATTTCCATCGCCGACACGCCGAGCTGGCCCGCCGTCTCCCGGTCGATCGCCACCGTGACTTGCGGATTCTCGATCAGCAAGTCGCTCGTCACGTCGGTAAGCGCCGGCTCCTGACGGAGGCGCGTCTCCAGCTCGCGGGCGGCCGCATCGAGCGTATTGATGTCGCCGCTCTGCAGCGTGTACTGGTACAGGCTCTTCGATGCCAGCCCGCCGATCGAGATCGCCGGCGGGTTCTGAATGAAGACGGCGATGTCGGGCACGCCCTGCACCGCCTTCGTCAGGTCGCGGGCGATGTCGTCCGCGCTGCGTTTGCGCTCGTCGATCGGCTTGAGATCGATCGTGAGCTGTCCCTGGTTCGCCGCCGCCGTCGTCCCCACCGAGGATGTCACGGAACGCACATCCGGGTCGCGCGCGACCACCGTCGCCACGTCGCGCTCGTGCGCGACGAGCGCATCGAACGAGACGCCCTCCGCCGCTTCCGTCGTCGCCAATAGTTGGCCGGTGTCGTCAGTCGGGAAGAGGCCCTTCGGGGTCGACCAGAAGAGCCACGCCGTCGCGACGAGAATCACCAGTGAGAAGACGAGCGTCGTCGGCCGGCGCGCCATCACCCACACCAGGCTCCGCTCGTAGACGCCCAACGTCCGCTCGTAAAGGCGCTCGGACGCTTGATACATCCGGCCATGCTCCCGGCCGTGGTCCGAGCGCAAGAAGCGGCTCGAGAGCATCGGCGTCAGGGTCAATGAGACAAAGCCTGAGACGAGAATGGCGACGCCGATGGTCACGGCAAACTCATGAAACAGCTTGCCGATGATGCCGCCCATGAAGAGAAAGGGTATGAAGACGGCCGCCAATGACAACGTCATCGACAAAATAGTGAAGCCCACTTCCGCCGCACCATCAATTGCCGCCTCCATGCGCGGCTTGCCCATTTCCAGGTGCCTAACGATGTTCTCGAGCATGACGATCGCATCATCCACTACGAACCCGACGGCCAACGTCAGCGCCATTAATGAAAGGTTGTCGAGGCTGTAATGCAGCAAATACATGACAGAAAACGTTCCGATGATCGACATCGGCAGCGCCAAGCTCGGAATCACGGTTGCCGAAATGTTCCGCAGGAACAAGAAGATGACGAGGACGACGAGGACGAGCGTGAGCTCCAACGTGAACGTCACGTCCTTGACGGACGCTTCGATGGTGGCCGACCGGTCGTAGAGCGTCGACACGCGCACGGACGGAGGAATCTCCGTTTCCAGCTTGGTCAACGCGGTCTTGACGCGATTCGCGACGTCGACCGTGTTCGTTCCCGGCTGGCGTTGGATCGCGAGCACGATCGACCGCGTGCCGTCGTACCAACTCGCCGTCTTGTTGTTCTGGACGTCGTCGGTGATCCGCCCGAGCTCACTCAGGTGGACGGGAGCGCCGTTCCTGTAGGCGACGATCACGTCGCGAAAGGCGCCGGCGTTGTCGAGCTGCCCCGTTGCCTGCACGGTGAGCGCGGTCTTCGGCCCCCAGAGCACTCCCGTCGGCATGTTGACGTTCTGGTTCGTCACCGCCGTCGCCACGTCCTCGAGGGCGATGCCGCGCGTCGCCAGCTGCGACGGATCGAGCTGAATGCGCACCGCGTACTTCTGCGCCCCGTACACCAGCACCTGTGCGACGCCGCCGACCATCGACAGTCGCTGCGCGAGCGTCGTCTCGCCAAATTCGTCGAGCGTCGACAACGGCACTTCGTTCGACGTCAGCGCCAAGGTAAGAATCGGCGCGTCGGCGGGATTCGTCTTTTGATACGACGGCGGAATGATGCCCTGCGGAAGCTGACGGATCGTTTGTGCGATCGCCGCCTGCACGTCCTGCGCGGCCGCATCGATGTTCCGGTCGAGCGCGAACTGAATGACGATCTGCGTCTGCCCGAGGCTCGACGTCGACGTCATGTTGTCGATGCCGGCGATCGTCGAGAACGCTTTCTCGAGCGGCGTCGCGACCGTCGCCGCCATGGTCTGTGGACTCGTCCCCGGCAGGGTCGCGCTGACCGTGATCGTCGGGAAGTCGACGTTAGGCAGGTCGGATACGGCGAGCCGCCGATAGGCGACGATGCCGAATACCAGAATCCCAATCATGACCAGTGTCGTCATGACGGGGCGTTTTATGAAGACCGTAGTGAGGTTCATCTCAACTCAAACCTGCTTGTCATCCCGAGGAGCGGAGCGCTAGCGACGCGACGAGGGATCTGCACTTCTGGAACGCGAAAGTGCAGATCCCTCGCTCCGCTCGGGATGACATTCATGGTTTAGTCTGCGCCCACGGGCGCGAGCTCCACGCGGCGGCCACGACGGCGCAGACCGCGGCCCGCCCAATCCTGCAACTCGTCCAGGTACGTGTAAAACACCGGCGTGACGTACAGCGTCACGATCTGCGAGAACGCCAGTCCGCCAACCACCGCGATGCCTAACGGGCGACGCGACGCGGCGCTGGCGCCGACGCCAATCGCGATCGGCAGCGTGCCCGCGATCGCCGACACCGTCGTCATCATGATCGGCCGGAAGCGGACGCTCGCCGCTTCGACGATCGCCTTCGCCGGCGAGACGCCCTCGGCCCGCTCCCGCGCGATCGCGAAGTCGATCATCATGATCGCGTTCTTCTTCACGATCCCGATCAACATGACGATCCCCACGTAGCCGTAGACCCCGAGCTCAAGGTGCGCCACCCACAAAGCGAACAGCGCCCCGAACGCCGCGAACGGCAACCCGGTCAGGATCGTGATCGGATGTACAAAACTCTCATAGAGGACGCCAAGGATGATGTAGATCACGAACACCGTGATCAGCAGCAACAGTCCCATCCCCTGCTGCGAGGCCTCGAACGCCTGTGCCTGGCCAGAGAAGCCCGTCATGATCGATGCCGGAAGGTCCTGCCGCGCCAGCCGGTTCACGCGATCGACGGCGGCGCCGAGTGAGACGTTAGGCGCGAGGTTGAAGGATAACGTTACGGACGCCATCTGCCCCGAATGGGCGACGCTGAGCGGCCCCGTCGTCTGCTCGAAGTACGCGACGTCGGAGAGCGGTACCTGCCGTCCATTGGCGCCCGGCACATAAAACTGCTGCAACGCGCCGGCGTCGAGCTGCGCGTTCGGGACCGTCTCCATCACCACCCAGTACTCGTTGGTCGGCGTATAGATCGTCGAGATCTGTTGCTGGTTGTAGGCGTTCGCGAGAGCATTCTCGATCGCCTGTGGCGTCACACCTAACGACAGCGCCCGCGGCCGGTCGATGTGGATCGTGAGCAGCGGGCTTCGGTTGAGGAGGTCTGATGTCACGCCCGTCAGCATCGGCTCCCGTTCCAGCAACGTCAGGAAGCGCGACGATTGCCGATATAAATCGGTGATGTCCGGACCACGCATCGTGAACTGATACTGGCTCTTCGCCGATCGCCCGCCGATGCGAATCGCCGGCGGATTCTGCACGTAGAAGGCGAGGCCCGGAATACCCGACATCCGCCGCATCAGCTCATTGACGATCGCGTCGGCGCTCGGCCGCTGCCCTTGCGGCTTGAGCGTGAGGTTGAACTGCGCCTGATTGCTCGACCCCATGCCCCCGCCAACGTTCGCCGTGAACGAGGCGACGTTCGTGTCTCGCTCGAGCCGGCGCGCCGCGATCTGCTCGAGGCGCAGCATCTCCGGATACGACGTTCCCTGCGCCTACCAGCGGCCATGCGTCTCCGTCCCGTGCGGCTTGAGCAAGCGGCTGCACAGCATCGGCGTCAACGTCAACGACACGAGACCCGAAACGAGAATGGCGACCGCAATCGTAATCGCGAACTCTTTGAATAGCTGTCCAATGATGCCGCCCATGAACATCAGCGGAATAAAGACAGCGGCGAGCGAGAGGGTCATTGACAATATTGTAAACCCGACCTCTTGCGCTCCCTCGAGTGCTGCTTCCATCGGCGGACGCCCCATCTCGACGTGCCGGACGATGTTCTCCAGCATCACGATCGCGTCGTCGACGACGAATCCGACGGCGAGCGTCAGTGCCATCAAGGAGAGATTGTCGATGCTGAAGCCGAGCAGCTGCATGACGCTGAACGTGCCGATGATCGACATCGGCAGCGTCAGGGTCGGGATGACCGTCGCGACGATGTTGCGCAGAAAGAGGAAGATCACGAGGACGACCAGGACCAGCGCGACAACGAGCGAGAATTTCACGTCACTGACCGACTGTTCGATCGACACCGAGCGATCGTACTGCACGCGCAGTTTGAGGGTCGGCGGCAGTCCCCGCTCGATCTCGGCGAGCGCCTTCTTCACCGCGCTCGCCACGGCAACGGTGTTCGTGCCCGGCTGTCGGTCCACCGCCAACCCAATCGAGCGCTCGCCGTCGTACCAGCTCGCCGTTTTATTGTTCTGAATGTCGTCCGTGACCGTGCCCAGATCGCCTAACCGCACCGCCGCGCCGTCTTTGTAGGCCACGATGAGCCGGCGGAACTCGTCGGCGTTGCTCATCTGCCCGGTCGCCTGCACGGTGAGCGTCCTGTTCGCTCCGTAGAGTACGCCCGTCGGCAACATGACGTTGTTCTGACGAATCGCGTTCGCAACCTGTGAGACGCCGATTCCGCGCGCCGCGAGCTGCTTCGGATCGAGCTGTACTCGCACGGCGTACTTCGCCGAGCCCCACACGCCGACGTCAGCGACGCCTTCGACGATGGACAATCGTTGGGCGATCGTCGTCTCCGCGTACTCGTCGAGCTGCGTCAACGGCAGTACGTTGGAGGTCAGCGCCAGAAAGAGAATGGGCGCCGACGACGGATTGCGCTTGCGCGCCGACGGCGGCAGCATGTTCGATGGCAGGTACGGCATCGTTTTCGAGATCGCCGCGTTCACGTCCTGCGCCGCCGACTCCAGATCGCGGTCGAGCGAGAACTGCAGCGTGATGTTCGTCGAGCCCAAGCTGGAGTTCGACGTGATCTCGTCGATGCCGGCGATGGCCGAAAAGGCCTTCTCGAGCGGCGTCGCGACGGTGGCCGCCATCGTCTCCGGACTGGCTCCCGGCGAGTTCGCGCCGACACCGATCGTCGGGTAGTCCACCGTTGGCAGATCGCTCACCGGCAGCTGGCGATACGCGACGATGCCGAAGACGAGAATCCCGATCATGAGCAGCGTCGTCATGACCGGTCGCTTGATGAAGAGATTCGTTAGGCTCACATGCTAGCCCTTTGCCCGCCGGCGCCCGCGGCCACCGACCGCCCCCGCCGCCGCGCCGCCACCCGCTGAATCGTTAGGCGAGCGGATCAGTACCCGCGCCCCCGGCGTGAGCCGCGACTGGCCGTCGGTCACCACGCGCGCTCCGTCGGCGAGACCACTGGCGACGATCGCGATCCCGCCCGCCGTCCGCTCGATCGCCACCGGCCGCTGCTTCGCCGTGTCGCCGTCCACCACATACACGTACGTGCCCCGTTGCCCCGTGACCACCGCCTGCGACGGCACGACGAGCGCGTTCTGCTCGATGAATAAGCGCAGCGTCGTCGCCGCGAACTGGCCGGCCCAGAGCGAGCCATTCGCGTTCGCAAACGTCGCCTTCAGCGTCACCGTCCCCGTCGTCGTGTCGACCGCGTTGTCGATGAAGCTCAGCGTTCCGAGCGCGGGTGACGTGCTCGCCGCCAGCGGTGGCGGGTCGTCCTGTTGCGCCCCTGAGCGTGCGCTCCCCGCTGGTGTCAATTGCGCCGGCGCGTCGACGGGCGCGCCCATCGTTGAATCGGCCAGGCTGGCGCCCGGCGCCGCACTGCCGGGCGTAGCGGTTACGGGCAAGCCGCCATGTGCACCGTACTGGAGAATGAGCGGCAGTTGCGACGCGGGAACGGCAAAGCGGACCATGATGGGCCGCACCTGATTGATCGTCACCATGGCTGTCGCGCCATTCGCGTGCACGAGATTGCCGACGCGAACGAGGAGACTGCCGGTCTTGCCGGAGATCGGCGCGCGGATCGTCGTGTTGTCGAGGTTGAATCTCGCGTTCGCGACCACCGCGCGGTCGGCGCGCACCACGGCATCAGAGGCCGCGGATGTCGCTTCGAACTGCTCGCCCTCTTCCTTCGTGACGTAGCGTTGCTCGACCAGCTTCGAGTAGCGGTTGACTTCCTTCTTGGCGTTCGCCGCTGTCGCGCTGTCTCGCGAGAGCGTGGCCAGCGCCTGCTCGTACGCGTTTCGATACGGCCGTTCGTCGACCTGAAAGAGCGCCTGACCGCGCGTTACCTCCTGTCCCTCGTCGAAGAGCACCCTCGTAATGATCCCGTCGACCTGCGACGCAACTGACGCGGACTGAATCGGCGTCACGATGCCGTTCGCGTCGAGCGTGTACGGAACGGGCGCGCGGCGCGCGGCCACGACCGCCACCGCAACTGCGGGACGCTGCGGCCTACTCTGTGGCGTCGAGCAAGAGACGAATGCCAGCGAGCAAACGGCCAACCCGATAGCATATGAATCCGCTCGCGGCGCACGCGCGCGAAAGGACAAGTCAGTCATTGGTTCCGAAGTGCACAGGGGAGCCGGAGCCATGGCTCCGGTGCATGTGAGGGTATAACGCATTGCTCGGGGCGGCCGTTCGGAACCCGAAACAAACATTAAGAATTCTTTGCGCGGCCGCGAGGAAGGACCTGGCGATCACTCTCCGAGAGTGATTAGCCGCGAACGAGCCGCACGGTCGTGCCCCAGGGGTCCGTCGCCAACGCGTCGTCGCCGTCGCGCTCCACCCTCCCCTTTGTCGTCGTTAGGCTGCGCTCCGCGGCGGCGACATCTTCCGCATCTGGAACGACAACCTGCCACTCGAGCAGACGCGCGTCCTCGGGACCGGCCGTCGGTGCGCCGACTGCCCAAGTATTGGTGCCGAGATGGTGGTGATACCCGCCAGCCGAGAGGAAGAGAGCTCCTGGGTAGTTCCAGACGACTTTGTCCAATCCCAGCCCGACATGATAAAACGCTGACGCACTCTCCAGATCTCCAACATGCAGATGCACATGCCCGATGACTGTCCCCGGTGGCATTCCCGACCAGGCCTGGGTGGGACGTCCCTGCTCCTTCGCCGCCGCGAGGACGCTCGCGACGTCGAGGGGCACCGTCGTCATCACGAGCTGCCGGTCATGATGTTGCCACGCGGACCGTGGCCGATCGGCATAGACCTCGATACCCAAGCCGTCGGGATCCGTCAGATAGATCGCCTCGCTCACGAAGTGGTCGGACATCCCCGCGTACGCGCCGAGCT
>QHUV01000411.1 GCA_003222065.1 Gemmatimonadota bacterium
GACGACGGGCATCGGGATGCCGGTGATCATCGCCTGGTCCGGGGGCGTACCAGCGCGGACGGGAAGCCGCTTCACGGTCGCGCCGCGCAGAAGCATGGGCCAGAGCGAATCGACGCGCCACGCATAACGATTCAACACCCTCGGCTCGAGACTATCCGGCACCGGCGCGATGGTCGCGACGATCGTGTCGACGTTGACATGTTGCACCGCCAGGGTGCGAAAGCCGACGCGCTCGACCAGCTGATGACCGAGGGGATGAATGATGGTGGGCGCGTAACCGGTCGTACTAAAGCCAGACGCCGGATTCCCGCGCAGCCGCTGGCCGAAGACGTCCCGCAACGCCGTATCCACAATCACGGCATAGGTCACGCGCGGACGAAGCTTCGCCTCGAGCGTCCACGTTACGGCCTCGGAGATCGTATCACGAACTCTAAACGCCGTCTGTGGAAACAATCGCAGACGCTTCGCGACCTCCGAGCCGCGCACCGGATTCGAGAACGTGAGCTTCAACGGGCCGGTCGGGCAGTAGTCCTGATTGTCGGAGCACTTGAGTGATTCGAGCGTGAGGTCACCGTAAGTGGTCAACGGCCAGCGCGAGCTGCCGCGAGAAGACCGTTCGGCGATCTCCGACGGTGCGACCAGCTCGCCCCGACAGGCGTGCGCCAGCGGCGAACGCGGGGCCAGAATGACAACGCGCCGGAGCGAATCGGTCGACTTGTCCCGCTGCCAGCCTCCCGCTTCCCGAAAATCGGCGCGGTCGTCGCTCTGGATCGGGCGCTGCGAAAGCGCATCGAGCCGGACGACAGTCTGCCCGCCACAAGTCGAGCTGAGCTCGACGTACGCCGTTCCCGACATCACGGGGAGGTCGACCGGCGAGGAGTACACGAGCGCGAAGCGCTGGGTCGGCGCGATGTGGTCGTTGACGCGCGATGGCCCGACCGGCGACCCCGTCAGCAACATTGCCCCATGAGCCCGAAAGGTGAAATGGTACGGCTCGGCAAGGGCGCTTCCGTCCATGGCGTGGAAGCTGTTGGACAGCGTGACCGTGTACTGCGCGCCAGGCGCGAGTGGCGCCGCCGGCGTTAGGCGGATCGTCACCGGGTCGCGCCACTCGAGGCGTCCACGCACGGCGGGCTCGATGTGGAAGATCGTCGCCGGGTCGACGGATTGATCGAGCGAGCCGGCGACCGGCCGGTCGAAGGTGACGCTGACCTGCTGCATCGGGCCGGCGTCGACGGTGGGCGCCACGCGCACGACGCGCAGCGTTCCGTTCTGAGCCTCGGCTTGAGCATGGGCGTGCGTCGGAAGTGCCAGGACCGTGGCGACGGCGAGGACAAACAGTGGGCGCATGGGTGGGTGATGTAGAGTCCTCGGTAGGACGATCCAGATACCGCGGCTCGTCACGGGCTTGACAGGTGATTGTGCGCCGCGCGGTAATTCACTCGACCTATTGTGGACGGCGGACCCAAGGCCGGCAACTATTCATCGTGAGGTACGGCGTGAAGTTCATGCTCCTGATCTACACCGACAGCTCCGTGATGGACACGCTTCCGGCTCCGCAGTTCGACTCGATGATGCGAGACTGTCTGACGCATGCGGATGAGTTGCGGGCGGGCGGAAAGCTTCTCGAGTCGCAGCAGTTGGAGGGCGCGGAGACGGCCAAGTCGGTGCGCATTCGCCAGGGTCGCCTAACGATCACCGACGGCCCGTTCGCTGAAGCGAAAGAGGTGCTGGGCGGCTTCAATCTGATCGAGGCCGATAGCATCGAAGAGGCGGTCGAGATGGCGAAGGAGTTCCCGTGGGCGCGGACGGGTTGCGTCGAGGTGCGTCCGGTGCGCGATATCGGTGCCGTGCGCGCACGAGTGAATGTTCGTGACTCGGCGGTGGCGCAATCCTAACGCTGATGCGCGCGCACTAACCTGTGGGGACCTTGGACGCTATCGTATCAGCAACGAACAGGAGCCTGCTATGGCGGAACCGATTCGGCAGGAAGTCGTGCTCCCCGCGACGCCCGGGCGCATCTACAGCGCCTATATGGATTCGGCGGAACATGAGGCGTTCACGAACAACGGCCCGGCGTCGATCAGCGACGACGTCGGCGGCGCCTTCTCCTGTCACGGCGGCGCCATCTCGGGCCGGAACGTCGAGCTCGTGGCGGGGAAGCGAATTGTGCAGGCGTGGCGCGTCGCCAACTGGCCGGCAGGCGTCTACTCACTTGTGCGCATCGATCTCGAGCCGGCGGGGACGCAGACGAGAGTCAAGCTCACGCACGACGCGATTCCGGAAGGCGAGCGCGATCATCTGGATGCGGGTTGGCACGCTCGCTACTGGGAGCCGCTGCGCGCGTACTTCTCGCAAGGGCCGAGGGGTCATGATCGCGTATCGCGGGAAGCGCACCTCTAGCTGCCTCGTTAGGCATGGCGCAGCAGTCGGGAGCGGCCCGATTTCTCCGCTCGTTGCATGCAACTTGCCTCCTTCGTTCACGATCGGCGAGCACGACTGGCCGATCGAGATGACCAAGGAGGCCTTATGCCGGAGCGAAAGACGATCGAACGCGCGCGCAAGGACAAGCGCGAAGGTAAATCCCCGACCACACAGGCGGGCGAGTTCGTACGGGAGGAGATCCACCACGTCCGCGAAGGGAAACACGGTGCGCGGTCGACCAAGCAGGCGATCGCGATCGGCCTCTCGAAGGCGCGCCGCTCCGGCGTGAAGCTTCCCCCGCCGAAAAAGGGAACGGCCTCGGCGCGTACGCGCCGGCAGGCTTCACGCGACGTTGCCAAAGGAAGATCGGGCACGAAGCGACGGCCGTCACGATCGCGATCGCGCGCCGTTAGGCAGGCGCTGAAGCACGAGGGGCGCTCCGCGGCGTCGCACCGCGCTTTGGCGAAACAAGCGCACTCCAGCGCACGGCGCCGCCCAGCCAGCCAGCGCTCCGCCGCCGCGCGAAAGGCGGCACGGACCAAGGGCGCACGGGTCCGCGTCGCGGCCGCTCGTAAGGCGGCACGCACGCGGGCGAGGAACCGGTAGGACCTACTTTTGTCGCCGTTTGGTCGCGCGCCCACTCGGGCCGCGACGCAACGCGCGACGCAGCCGAAGATAGTTGCCTTTCGGCCCACGGCCGTAGTAGCGCCCGCGCTCTTCGGCACTCCAGAGGTCTGGAGGCTCATTCCAAATTTGGAATATTCCAAATTTGGAATGAGGCGCGAAGTGAAGGCCTGAGGCAAACTCTCGAGCCCCGATTTACGCCACTCACTGCGGCTGAAGGAGGGCTATCACTCGAGTTGGAGATGGCACATGGCAGCGGCCGCCTTCAATCCGCACCCCGCTCTGACTCCAGTCGTGGTAGCCCAGCTTCCGCACCACGATGGCGTAGGCACCCGCACGGGCGCTGTCCTCCCATTGCACGTACGGCGCGTCCTCCGTCAGCACGACGGAATCCTGAAACGCCGCGCCGCGGAGGATGATGGTTGAACCCGTGGCCGCCGACGCGCCCGTGACGGCGTCGACGACGGACACCCTGAGAGAAACTCAGAGCGTCACCGGTTCAGCCAATACGCCATCTTGATCAAGAACGTGTTATCGGGATGGAGCTTGAACAGGTCGCCATAGTCCATCGTCCACGGCCGATCGACGTACTTGTTCGAGTCATCCCCACGGCCGTGGGTCCAGACGACGTACAGCGTCGAGCCGGGCCGATACTCCCAACGGACGACCGTGTTGCTCCGCAGCTGCCGCGACCGGAATGACGTGTCCGTTCCCGCCGGCGGCGTGTACGGCTGAAACCGGTCGGCATAGGCACTGGCGTTAGGCGTCGCGCTCGTTTCGCGAACGTTGGTGTAGCGACCCGTCGCCACGAACGGCTGGCCATAGAACTCGAAGGTGAGATCGGGCGTCACGGCATAGCTCAACCGCGCGCTCATCGACACTGTTCGCTGCTCGAGATGAGCGAACGTGTAATGCGTCGCGCTCGCGGCGTCGGCAAAGTTGCCGAACCACTGCGTGTTATCGTGGCCCCAGGAGAGGTTGGTGCCAAGGTTCGCCTGCAGCCGCGTCGAGACGATGACATTGATGTACGGACTGATCGACCTACCGCGCGTTCGTCCCTCATCACCGTAATTCAGG
>QHUV01000412.1 GCA_003222065.1 Gemmatimonadota bacterium
TTCTCCCGCTCCAACTCGTGCGACTGGACTTTGCCGCCCGGCACTGCCGCGAGCGCCGTCTTCCGCGCGTCCGCCTCGGCGATCTTTGCCTCCTTGCGTAGCGCGGCCTGGCTCGTCGCCTCCTTTTTCGTCGTTGCCTTGGCGGCTTGCGCCGATGCGCTCGCTGCCGCGCCGAGCGTCAACATCGCCGCGAACAACGTTGCATACGTCTTAGACTTCATCGTTGGGCTCCTCCACTAGGTTGAGCATTTACTTCCTATTCACCAACGTAGATGGCATACCTGACGGCACGATGACAACGACATTGTCATCAAGAGGAGTGCAGTGACGAGGGATGACAGGTAGGCGCTAAGGCGCCGCTCCCGTCCACGCGAGCGCCCAACCGCCATTGCCGTCAGGCAACACGCTGACATGCAGTAGCGCTTTATCGAGCCGCGTTGGATGCGCGTGCGAATACTGCACGATCTTCTGCCCGCTGAACGTCCCGACCGCCGCACCGACCACGACGTCAGACGCCCAGTGCTTGTTGTGGTACATGCGCGATAGACCGACCATCGTTGCTCCGCCGTACATCAGCGGCCCAATCACCCACGTCGACTTCGGCCACCACGTGCCCGTCTCGGCTGTCACCGCTGCCGCGGCAGCGAATGCCGATGTTGCATGGCCGGATGGAAATGATTGCCGATTTCCGTCCCCGAAGCCTTTGAAGAACTTGAAATTGTGAGGATTCGTATCGTTGAAGACGAACGGCCGCGAGCGCCCGGTGATCCCCTTCAATGCGTATGTAACAACGTCGGCCACGAATACCGCTTCCGTACCATGCCACCCCAGATCCGCGATCCGATCGAAATGCCCGACGCGACCGACGGCGTAGAGCGTGCCGCCGATGATGTACGCGCCGGGACTCGCGATCGCCTCGACCCCTTTCGAGGAATTCTTGAAGAACCTATTCGCCTGTGCCCCGGGATTCGTTAGGTGCTTTGCCAATCGCTCGTCCAAGGGAAACAGCGCGACTGTCCCCACCGCGAACGCGCCGGCAACGACGAAATCCTTCGTCGTGAACAACGGCGCCGGCGTCTTCGCGCTGTCCGCTTTGGCCTTGGGCGGGAGCGCCGGCTGCGAGATGGCCGCCGGCGCGAGCGCGGCCAGCGCGAGACTCGCTGACGTTACGAGAGGTGTAACTTTCTGAAACAGGGCTGATCGAATCATCGCTCCAGCACCAGGAGAGTGAACGAACCGGGAACAATCGGTGGCTGCACGACAGTAAGCGTGCCATCGCCATTCGAAGCGAAGGCGTCCTCGGTCGACGGGTCGAAAGTATTAGCGTCCACGACCATCACGCACCGCGGCGGAACAGATCACGACGGCACTGAGCACCGCGACCAGCGTGCCGAGAAGGCTCATTGTGCGATGCTGCGGTTTAGTAAATAATCACGACCGCGAATCGCGACGAGCAGCGTCGGCACGACGTACAGCGTGATCGGGGTCGACAACGCGAGGCCGCCAATTACCGCGAGGGCGAGTGGCTTCTGCAATTCGCTTCCCGCCCCCAGTCCGAGCGCTAGCGGCAGCAGTCCGAACAGGGTGCATAGCGTCGTCATCAGAATCGGTCTCAAGCGAATGCGCGCCGCTTCCCGGATCGCTGGCTCGAGGGTCAGTCCCTCGGTTCTCATTCGGTGGCGTGTGAAATCGAGCAGGATGATGCCGTTCTTGACGATGAGCCCGACGAGCAGGATGAGCCCCATGAAGCTCGACACGTTCAGCGGCGTGCCGGTGATGAGCAGGAGTACCATCGCACCAACAAACGAGAGCGGCGCGGCGAGGAGAATCACGAGCGGTTCGACGAACGATTGGAACTGCAGCACCATGACCGCGATGACGCTCGCCGCGGCCAGACCGAGGACGAGCAATAGGGCGCGGAACGCCTCCTGCTGGCTGGCGTACTGGCCGCCGATCTCGACGCGAATGCCACTCGGCACCGGGGTCTTGTCGAGGATGGCTCGCACGTCGGTCATCACGGCGCCTAGGTCCGGCGCGCGGACGCGGACGGCGATCGAGCGGTCCTCGAGACGGACCTCGCCCGCGGGAACGCCGATCAACGCGCCGCTCACCGCCGCCTGCACCTGATCCGGTGTGAGGCCGACGCGATTCGCTTCCGCTTCGTTCACCGACATCTGCATCTCCGCACTGGGCTCGGCGACGCCGTTGTACAGGTCCTCGATACCGTCGACTTTTTCGAGCTGCGGCGCGAGCTTCTGGGCGTACGCCTCCAGAGCGTTGAGGTCCGGACCGAAGAGTCGTATCTCCACGGGCCGCGCCGCGCCCGCGAGATCGTTGATGACGTCCGAGAGAATCTGCACGAACTCGATGTGCAAACGTGGCACGGCGGCGCTGATCTTGTCGCGCACGTCGGCGATGACCTCGAAGATCGTGCGGCTGCGCTGGCTCGGTGGCTCGAGACGGGCCACGATGTCGCCGGTATTCTGCTGCGTGGCAAACAATCCGAGCTCCGCACCCGTGCGACGGGACGTTCCCGTAATCTCCGGCGTGCGCGCCAAAATGTTCTCAGCGATGTGCAGCTCGCGATCCGTCTCGGCGAGCGCCGTTCCACCGGGCGTGAAGTAGTCGAGCACGAACGCCCCCTCGTCCATCTCCGGCAGAAAGCCCGTCCCGACGAATCGATGCGCGAGATAGCCAGCAATGACCAGCACGATTGCGATGACGATCATCCAACGCGCGTGATGTAAGAGCCCGGTGAGCGAACGCTCATAGCGATCTGAGATCGTGTCGATACCTCGGCCGACGCGCGCGAGCACGCCCTTGCCCTCGTTCTCGTGCGCGGCCGCTTCCGTGTCCTTGGCGGTGAGAAATTGCGCGCTGAGCAAGGGTATGATCGTTAGGGCCAGAACGAGGGAGACCAGCACCGCGATGGTCAGTGTGATCGACAGCGCATGAAAAAATTGCCCCTCGACGCCCGTGAGCAGGCCTAACGGCAGGAATACCACGACCGTCGTGATCGTCGAGGTCGTGACTGGCCAGATGAGCTCCTGCACCGCATCGCGAATCGCCGCGTCGCGGTCCGGATTGATATGCGTGTGGCGAACGATGTTCTCGGTAATCACCACGGCATCGTCGATGACGAGCCCGATCGCGATCGCCATCGCGCCGAGCGTCATCAGGTTGAACGTCTGCCCGACCCGCGACATCACAAACACCGTGACGGCCATCGTCAGCGGAATGGACGACGCGCTGATCGCAGTGATCCGACCATGGCGCAAGAACAGCAGAAGAATGATCACCGCCAGCACGGCGCCGATGATCATCGCGTCGCGCACCGACTTCACGGCGTCGCGCACCAGCGCTGCCTGGTCGTACACGGCCTTGAGGCGGACGCCCGGAGGGAGTTGGCCGCGCAAACCCTGTGCGATGGCGGCGATGCTGTCGGCTATCGCCACCGTGTTGCCGCCGATTTGCCGCGTGATATTGAGTAGCGCCGCCGGCCGGCCATCTCCGGAAATAATGCGTACGTGATCTTCGGTTCCCGACGACACGGTCGCGAGGTCGCGAACGCGGAGGCCGCGGCTGACAACGATGTTCGCGATGTCGTCGGTGGAATGCGCTTCCTGCGCGCTCACGATCAGATATTGCTTGTAGTTCGCCGGCATTCGTCCGACCGCGGCGACGTTCGTGCTCTGCTTGATCGACGCCGCCAGCTCGTCGTAGCTCATGCCCTGTGACGTGAGGCGCGCCGGATCGGCGACGACCTCGATCTCGCGCACGTCGCTCCCCTGCACGTCGACGCGTCCGACGCCCGGGACACGCGAGATGAGCGGACGAATTTGGTAGCGGGCGATGTCGTACAACGTCGCCGCATCGCCGCCTTCGAGGTTATATGACAGAATTGGAAACAGCGACGGCGTCAGCCGCTCGACCTCGATGTCGAGCTCCGGCGGCAGGTCGGGCCGCACCTGATTCACGCGTGCCTGCACCTGTTGCAGCGCGTAAATCATGTCCGTGGTCGGCGAAAACGTGACATTGATCTCGCTGGCACCCCGAATCGATCGCGATTGCACGCGCGTCACGCCGGGAACGATGCTCACCGCTTCCTCGAGCGGCCGCGTGACGCTGAACAGCACCTGTCGCGCGCCAAGCGACGTCCCCTGAGCGACGACCGTTATGCGCGAGAAGACGAGCTCGGGATAGATCGCCGACGGTAATTGGAGCGCCGCCCAGATCCCCGCCGCGCTCAAGAGGGCGATCGCGAGATAGATGAATCGCGTCTGCTCGGCGAGCAGACCGAACAAGCCGCCTCGAGCGACGGGCTCGACGCGTGGCGTCACGGGCTCGGCGACGGCGCTCACGGCTTCTCTTTGTTAGGCGGCGTGCTCGCCGCCGGCTGCTTCGCCGGAATGACCTTCGCGCTGTCGGACACGCCGTACGCGCCGTAGGTGACGATCCGTTCGCCTCCCGTTAGGCCCTGCGTGATCTCGGCAACTTTGTCGGTGCGGCCACCGACGCTGACCTTGCGCTCGTGCGCGATGCCCGCCGCGTCGACAACGAAGACCTTGAAGTCCTCTCCATCCGGGACAAGCGCCTCGAGCGGTACGATCACCGCATTCGCGTGGACGGCCGCGGCAACTTGCGCATAGACGGTCTCGCTGATGCGCAATGGACGTCGCGTCGTCGGCGCCTGCACGCGCACATTGACACTCCGGCTTGCCGTATCCACCGTGCCGCCAATGTCGATTACGCTGCCGACTCCGATTGGCTCACCAGTGGCGTTCTGGCCCGCCGTAAGCGAGACCTTGGCGCCTTGGTGCAGCCGTGCCGCATCGTTCGGGGTCACGCTGAGTAGGATGTCGAGCGCCGCCGGGTCGGCGACCTCGACGAGTGCCTGCGCGACGTCGGCTGTCGCTCCGAGCACTGCCGTCATCCGTGTGACGACACCGCCTAACGGCGATCGGACTACGGAGAGCTGCTCGGCGCGACGCGCGTTCGACGCATCGGCGCGCGCCTTGGCGACGTCTGCCGCCGCCTGATCGGCATCTTTGCGCGGCACGATCCCTTCCGCCGCAAGTCGTTGCTGACGGTCGTTCGCCTTCTCCGCGGCGGCGAGCGTCGCTTCCGCGGCCTGCGCGGCGGCGCGGAACGGTGTCTGATCGAGCTCGACGAGCGGCTCGCCCTGCCTCACGTGTTGACCCGCCGTGACATAGACGTGCGTGATCCGCGCCGGCTGAGGCGCCGCGAGCGCCGCCACGTGCCCCGGCCGCGGCACGACCGTGCCGATGGCGCCTAACGTCTCGGTGAATGGACCCTTCGTCACCACTGCCGTCTGCGCGCCGACGACGGCCTGCGGCGTCGCCGCGTCCCCGGCGGCCGCCCCGCCCTTGCAACCCGCGGCCGCGATCGCGAGCAGCAGCGCCGTGCGCTGGTGTCTTCCTCCAGTCATTGCCGTGCGCTCGCCGTGGTGAGGGTAAAGACGCGCAGCGAGGCGGTGGCGATCCATGCCGCCGCCACGTCGTCGATGTATTGGCCGAGAATGTCCCGGGCGTTGCGCTGGGCCTCCAGGACGTTAGGCAGGGACGACTGTCCCTCGCGGTAGGCGGTGAGCGACATCGTCGCGACGCGATTCGCGCTCGCGAGCAGCATGCGGTCGCGTCCGACCTTCGCCATCGCGATGTCCCGCTGTCGCCGCGCCCGCGCGATCCGCGCCGCACCCTCCGCCTGCGCGAGCGCCAGCCCGGCACGCGCGCGCTGGAGCTCCGCCTCCGCTTGCAGGATGGGCCCACGGCCGCGCGAGAAAAGCGGCAGCGGAAGCGATACCCCCACGACCGGTAACAGCCCGGGATTGGTCGAGTCGCCCCAGTCGAAGCCGCCGATGAGGCTGAGGGCGCCCCACACGCTGCGTCGCTGCAGCGTCGCCGCCAGCTGCGACGAGTTGAGCGTTTGCTGAGCGGCGGCCACCTCGAGCGTCGACACCACGGGAACGTTCCCGTCGCCGTCGACATCG
>QHUV01000413.1 GCA_003222065.1 Gemmatimonadota bacterium
AAACACACGATACCAACCAGCGCAAGACCGACGGTGAGCGCGACGAGATGATAGTGCACGCCGTAATCGAACAGATGGAAATGCTGCCACGCTTCGATCCGCACGATGCCGATCACACCGAGGATCGATCCGAGCACGAGACCAGTCGGCAGCTCGCGCATCGCGATCCGCCACCAGTCGCCAATACGAATCTCGTGCAGCGCCAGCGCGCGAATAATCAGTGACGTCGCCTGAGAGCCGGAGTTCCCCCCCGAGCTCATAACGAGTGGGATGAACATCGACAGCACGACGGCGCGGGCGATCTCCCCCTCGAAGTGCTGCATTGCCGTCGCCGTCAGCATCTCCGACAAGAACAGGGCGCACAGCCAGCCCCCCCGCTTGCGGATCATGTGGCCGAAGCCGATCTCCATGTACGGTGCGTCGAGGGCTTCCATACCGCCGAACTTCTGGGCGTCCTCCGTCTGTTCGCGAACGATCGCGTCGATCACGTCGTCAACCGTCACGATGCCGAGGACATGGCCGCCTTCGTCGATGACCGGTACGGCGAGGAGGTTGTACTTCGAGATCAGTCGAGCAACCTCCTCGCGATCGACGAGCGGCCGCACACTGAGCGGCGGCCGCTGGTCGCCGACCGCCGTGACGACCGCTGTGCGTTCCGCCGTCATGAGCTCGCGCAATGATACGACGTGCACGAGCCGCTGGTCCTGTGGATCGAGGACGTATACCGCGTAGACGGTCTCCTTCGCTCGTCCGACCTCCCCGATGTAGCGCAACGCTTCCTCCACCGTCCACGTTGCGGGGATCGCGACGAACTCGGTCGTCATGATGCCGCCGGCGCTTTCCGTCGGATACTCGAGCAACATCTCGAGCGATCGCCGCGTCGGGGGCTCGAGGAGCTTCAAGATCTTGACCCGATCCGTCTCCCTCAGCTCGCGGACGAGATCAGCACGCTGATCGGCGGACATGGCTTCGACGAGCGCGGCGGCCGCCTGCGGCGGCATGCAGCTTACGATGCCGGCGCGATGTCGATCGAGCTCGGGCTCGTCGAACACCTGCACCGCGAGATCGAATGGCAGTGCGGCCATCACCTTGGCGCCCGCCTCGGGACCGAGCTCGCGCAACGCTTCAGCGACATCGGCGGCGCGCATGCCGGCGAGCGCTTCGGCAAGCTCGGAAGGATCTCCGTGCAACAGATAAAGCAGCTCTGGGGGAGCCGCGGTTCGCGACCCGTCGCTTGCCATCACGTCCTCGGCGTCTGTTAGGCCCGCTGTAAGACTCGCTGATCCCGGCCGCGGTTACGCTGCTCCGATCAAGCCGCCGTCAATCCTCGCGATCCTCCGGCGTGGTCGCTCGCGCCGACTTCGCCTTTCCCACGACGACGCCCTTTCTCGGACGGCCCCCCCTCGCGCGCTCGGCGTCAGCGGCAAGCATCGCATGGTACGCGCGGCGAGCCTGCTCCAGGGGATGATCGGGCGGTCGCGACCGTTCCGCACGCCGCGCCTTTTCGCGACGATAGTGCTCCCGCGCATCGGCATCGATGGGTTCGTCGACGACCGCCTCATGCGATTCCTGCTTCGTCCGGGTCTGCCCGGTGCGGCGAATGCGGGTGGCGGTCCTTCGCTGTCGCTTGTGATCCCTTGTGGACATCGGCGTCTCTCCTGAGTTTCGGGCGACCGCCCCTCGACGCGCAAACACCGTGCGCGCGTCGAGACGTAGCTGGTGCCGGTCAGCGAGGCGCTATCCTAACCAGACCCGGCAGGCATAAGTCTTGCCTTTTCCTTGATTAGCGAGATTGTAACTTTCGCGCTGGGCCGTCGCCGCCGATGGCCGGGGACGAGCGCGCCGCGCACGAATCACGCTGCATAACGAATGCGGCGCTGCGGCACCCGGAGGACGCGCGTGGACGAACGCCCGCTTGGACAGAACCTGACACCGCCGCGAGAGCACGGTTGGATCCCCGTCGCTACCGTCACTGGATTGCGGGAAGTGGTCGCCCGATACCTCGCCGGCGGCCGCGACGTCGACAAAGACGTCGAGCACCTCGCGTCTTCCCTCGCGGCGGCCGCGCACGCCGGCGGACACGCTCCCGAGCGAT
This sequence comes from Gemmatimonadota bacterium, assembly GCA_003222065.1. Classification (GTDB taxonomy): domain Bacteria; phylum Gemmatimonadota; class Gemmatimonadetes; order Gemmatimonadales; family Gemmatimonadaceae; genus AG2. The sequence goes on from QHUV01000413.1 coordinate 2,096, forward strand.
TGCTGATCGCGATTCGAGAGCTGTGGCGCGACTTCGCGTTCTCGCAACACGACCGGCTCCAACTGGCAGCGCTATACGATCGACTCGTACGGCGGACGATCGACCGCTACTACGAAGACTGAGCGTCCCGTCATCCTCGGTCGCTACGCTCCCTCAGGATGACGAACTGGTTCTAAGCTTCGCGCCGCGCGCGCTTCGCTCCCCGCGCCCATCCAGACGAATAGCGCGATCAGCACCCAGAACGGATTCCAGACGTAGAGCCCGACCATGCCTAACACAAGCGCCAGCGCGCGGCCGACGCGCGCGGCGATTGCCGTGGCTCGCGCATAACTCTGCATGCGCAGCGCCAGCAGCGCGCGGAGGACGCGCCCACCGTCCATCGGAAAGGCCGGCAACAGATTGAAGAGCGCGAGCACGATGTTGACGAAGACGAGTTGGTACAAGAACGCTCTCGTCGACGTGATGATGTCGATGTTGTACAGGTCAGTGCTCGGCGTGCTGCCCGTGAGCCTCACGACCGCATAGAGCACCGCCGCCAGGGCAACGTTCACGGCCGGTCCGGCAAGCGCGACGAGCAGCTCCTGCCGCGGATTGCGCGGCATGCGCTCGAGCCGCGCGACGCCGCCGATGGGAAGCAGAATGATGTCTCTCGTGAGAATCCCAAAGCGTCGCGCCGTGAGGGCGTGCCCGAGCTCGTGCATGACCACGATGGCGAACAGCGCGACGGTGTAGACCATCGCCCCGCCGATCGCGGCCAGGCCTCTCGAGTACTCTTGAAACACAACCCATGCCAGGAGCAGGAGGAAGGTGGCATGCACGTACAGATCGATGCCCGCGATGCGTCCGAGGCGCCAAGATGCCCTCATCGCGCTGGCGCGACCGAGGCCGCGGCGGTGTCCCAAGGCGTGCCGGCACGCCTGTTTCGCAAATACAAATTGAGCGAGCCGAACTTGAGCGATGACTTGAGCTGCACCAGCGTGCGCGTGCTGTCGTCCGTGAACCAGATCTCGGCGTGCCCACCCTCGCCAAAGATGCCCGACGTCTTGATCACGGGCCTAACGACGATGGTGTTGAACTTGCCGGCAGGCACCTTGATCGTATCCTTCCGCTCGACGATGACCCGCACTGGATTCTTTTCCGGCCGGAAGTAGCGGGCGAATTCGTACGTCTTCCCGACCTCGAGCGGGATACTCCGCAGGAAGAACAAAAAGGAAGCTTCGTCGAGGGGATCGGCAACCGTCGGGGTTTCTGGCTTCCCGTTCTCGCTGAGCATCGTACGGTTCGGAAAGAACTCGAAGTCGCGCTGCCGGTCGTATTTGCCCTCGTCGATGTTCTGGACGGCGCGCAATGTCGAGAATGACCGCGGGTCGAACCAGCTCTCATAGCTGTCGTTCACGCGATAGATGCGAATGCCGCCCTTCACCACGAACGAGACGTGCACCGCAGGAGCGCCGCGAATGCCATCCAAACCGAGCACCTCGAGCGTCGCATTGCCGACGCCGAGAAAGCCGTACTTCACTTGATACTCGAGCCGCTCGCCGTTCGCGAAGGGCAGGTGGGCGAGGGCGATGGCGAGTGCGGACGGCTCCGGCGGTGGAGGCGGCATGGCGGGCGCTTTCGCGACGGTCGCCGCCGTCGACGCTGCCACGGTGCTGGACTCGCGCTTGACCACCGCCGAATCCCTCGGCGCAGTCGCCGCGGCCTTAGCCGTAGACGACGACCGCGCGATGATCCCGCGTGGCGGCGCTGGCTTGGTTGTCGTAGTCGCGGACGACACGCCTGGACTTGTCCTTGGCGAGACCGCCGCTGTCGTGCTTCCGGCGCTCATCTCCTTGTTGGACTGCGGTTGAGCGCGATTGCGACAGCTGGCTGTCGCAATCGCGACAAGAAAGAGCAAGACCGCTCTTCCAACAGTCGAGGTGAGGAGCGCGACAACGATAGTGCAGTCGAATTCTCTACGAGGTGACCGCCACCGCGCCGGGATCGACACAATTTTTCAACCCGATTCGGAAAGGTAGCGTCGCGAGCGACGAACACGTTTACGATCGACTGACGGGCGCCCCGCTCTCGTTCGACGTCGTTGGCGGCGACGTCGCGCGTGGCGGAGGAGTCCGGAACGCCGACTCGACTTCACAATACATTCGCGTCTTGCTTGCTCGACCTGTGCCCGCCGAAGGCGAGGCTCGTATCCTCATCGACAAGACGTACTACGATCCCAAAAGCTATTTCGAGGAGAACGGGCTACTCGTTTTCAGCCGTCCGCTCGGCATCAAGCGCAACGCAATCGTTCTTCCATTGGGATACGAGGTTGTCTCTTGCACCGTTCCATCGCAGGTGATCGAGGAATCGGATGGACGACTCTCCCTGAGCTTTTGGAACTCGATGCCGGGCGATGCAGCGCTCACCGTCAAAGCACGACGGCTGGCCGGCACACCGGCACGACGACCATCGACGGCCGGAACCAATCCCCTCCGAAACACCGCGGCGCCGCCGGCGCCCGCCGCGATGCGTTTGCCGCTCGACGAGCGGGCGCACCAGAATCGCGAGATCGTCTACTTTTTTCAGCAGCCCGAGACGCACGCATTCGACCTGTACCATGACTACACGGAATCGCGCCCGGGCGTCGACAAATACTTGAACGTCGTCCGCGCCGGGAGTACGGTGGCCCATCCTTCGGCCCGAATTCTCGATACGGGCGAGGAGCTGAAGTGGGAGGTTGTGACCGGCGATGCCATTCGTCGGGCGGGTCTCGATGTATCCGACGTGACGCCTCAGACCCAAGTGGTGGTCTTTCATTTCGCGCCGGTCAAGCCGAACGGATCGGTGCGATTACGTATGTACGAGACATACACCGACAGCGTTCGCTATCGGCTCGACGGTGACCTGCTCGTGTGGGATCGCTCGTTCGGGCGGCCGGCGAACGCAGTGGTACTGCCGGCGGGCTGGTATGTCACGAACAGTGCGATTCCGGCAACGATCAGCGAGACGGCGGACGGGCGCGTACGTCTCGATTTCATCAATCCACGGCCCGATGAGATCGATGTATTTCTCACGGCGCGCCGGCGCGAGCGGGCGAGGCCATGACCAATCGACGCCGGCATGGACAAGGCTGCCAACATTCTCATCATCGACGACGAGCCGCAGATTCGCAGCGCGGTGAAAAACGCGCTGCGCGAGGTCGCGGACCGGATTGGTGAAGCCGCCACGGGGGCGGAGGGGCTCACCGCGGCGGTGACCGAGCGTCCAGAGCTCGTTGTCCTCGATCTCGGCCTGCCGGACTCGGCAGGCGTTGACGTCTGCCGAGAGCTGCGACGTCTTCTCGCGGCGCCGATCATCGTGTTGTCGGCGCGGCACTCTGAAGATGAGAAAGTTCTGCTCCTGAATGCCGGCGCGGACGACTACGTGACGAAGCCGTTCAGCGTCCTCGAGCTGGCGGCGCGCGCGCGGGCGCAGCTCCGCCGCGCACGAACCGGCGCGCCGGCGACGCCCGCGCCAATGACGATTCACGGGCTCAGTATCGATCCCGTCACACGCCGCGTCGACCGCGACGGCCGGCAGATTCATCTCACACCTATCGAATGGCAGATTCTCAGTACGCTCGTCAGCGCGGGCGGCCGCACCCTCACCCACCAGCAGATCTTCGACGCCGTGTGGAGTCGCCAGTTCGGCAGTCCGCAGCAGTACCTTCGCGTCCATATCACGAACCTTCGGCGGAAGATCGAGATCGATCCGGCATCGCCACGGATCGTGATCACGGAACCCGGCGTCGGCTATCGCGCCGACGTCATACGCTGACGTGACCACCGCGGTACGGGCGAACGGTGCTCGCCCCTCCCTGGGACGCCGCGTCCTCGCTCGACTTCCGAAGATCGGCGCCGCGCCGCTGCAGACGGAGCACCCGGCGGTAGCCTGGATTCTCTGGTCGATACTGCTCGCCGGCGCGACGGTCGCCATGTATTCGGTGCGTGGCCACATCGACCAAGCCCACGTCGTCCTTTTGTATTTGCTCATCGTGCTCGGCGCGAGCGCGAGCAGCGGCCGCAGTCTCGGCTTCACGCTCGCGGTCGTGGCGTTCGTATTGATCGACTATCTCTTCCAGCCGCCGTACAACCAGTTCAGTATCGGCAAGCCGCTCGATTGGTTGGTGCTCATCGCGTTCCTGACGACGGCGATTGTCGCCACGCAGCTACTGGCGCGCGCGCGGGCGGAGGCCGTCGAGGCACGCGCACGCGCGACCGAGGTGACGTCGCTTTCGCGGCTGGCTTCGGAGACGCTGAACGCCGGCCGTGCCGAAGAGGCGCTCGTCCGGATCGTCGACGTCATTCAAGGCACGCTCGGCGTCGGCGCGTGCGCGATCTGGCCATGGTCTCCAGAGCGCGGCTTCGGCGAGCGGATCACGAGCGGCGGCATCGAGACGCACCGGCTCGATCCCGATCCACTGGTACAGCGCGCGGCGGAACGCGGGGAGCCCCTCACTCTCTCGGTCGACGGCGCCATGGGTAGCCATGAAACGGCCCCCGGCGCTCGTGAGCTGTTCTTACCGTTAGGCGTACAGACGCGTGTCGTCGGCGTGCTCGTCCTCGGCGATGATCGGCCGATCATCTTCGATCCGCCGAAGCAGCGCTTTCTCGCCGCGCTCACGTACTACGCGGCGTTGGGCATCGAGCGCGCCAGGCTCGTCCGCGAGGCCGAGCACGCCGCCGCGTTGCGCGAGGCGGACAAGATGAAGGACAATCTCCTCGCGTCCGTGTCGCACGATCTCCGCACGCCCCTTACGACGATCAAGGCACTCGCCCAGACCGCGGCCCTGCGCGGCGACACGGCGGCGGCGGCGATCGAGGAACAGGCCGATCGCCTAACGCGGCTCGTCGCCGATCTGCTCGACCTCTCGCGCATGAAGGGCGACGCGTTTCGGGCCGCGCCCGACATCAACACCGCCGAAGATCTCATC
>QHUV01000017.1 GCA_003222065.1 Gemmatimonadota bacterium
GAAAGCTATGCGAATTCTCCACTGTCTTAGCCTCATTGCTATCGCGGCTATCGCGGCATTGCAACTTGATGCGCAAGCCACCCGCAGCGGCTCAGACGCGGTCCTCGAGAACTTTCGTTTCGCCGACGGCGAATCGCTGCCGGAGTTGCGTGTTCACTACATTGCCCTCGGCAGGCCGCGTCGAGACGCGAGTGGGACGGTGCGCAACGGCGTGCTCATTCTGCACGGCACGACAGGTTCGGGCTCGGGATTTCTGTCGCGCAGTTTCGCGGGCGAGCTATTCGGGCCGGGCCAACTGCTCGACACGTCGCGCTACTACGTGATTCTTCCCGACGGCATCGGCCACGGCGGCTCGAGCAAGCCGAGCGACGGCCTGCACGCGCATTTTCCGCGATATACGTACGACGACATGGTGGATGCCCAACATCGATTGCTCGTCGAAGGGCTGCGGGTGAACCATCTGCATCTCGTCATGGGCACGTCGATGGGGTGCATGCATGCGTGGGTGTGGGGAGAGCGCTATCCCGATTTCGTCGACGGCCTGGTGCCATTGGCCTGCGCGCCAACACAGATCGCCGGGCGCAATCGCATGATGCGGAAGATGATCATCGACGCGATTCGCGCCGATCCCGACTGGCGCGGCGGTGACTACACATCGCCGCCCGAGCGCGGGCTTCGCACCGCGCTCGCCATGTTGTTCACGATGACGTCGAGCCCGTTGCAGCAGCAGAAGTCGGCGCCGACGCGCGATAGCGCCGACGCGTTCATCACGAAGTACGTCGACGACCGTCTCCGCACAATGGATGCGAACGACATGCTCTACGCGTTCGATGCGTCGCGTGACTACGATCCGTCGCCCAATCTCGAGTCGATTCGCGCCTCCGTGCTGGCGATCAACTCCGCGGACGACGTCGTAAATCCTCCCGAGCTCGGCCTCATGGAGAAGCTGATGCCGCGCGTGAAGCACGGGCGGTACGTGCTCATTCCCACCAGCGATCAGACGCGTGGGCACGGAACGCACTCGCTGCCCGCGGTCTGGAAGCAGTATCTCGCTGAGTTACTACAGCAACAACCCTGAACGACCGTCATGCGAGTTTCCGCTCTGATTTTCTCCGGGACCACCGCGCTCGTCGCCGCAACACCGCAACGTGTCGACGGGCAGTGTTTGGGCCAGCGCCTGCCAACCAGCGCCAGCACACGCGGCGTGGCGATGGGCGACGCGAGCACGGCAATGCGCGACGACGACGTGATCTTCTACGGGCCCGCGCAGCTCGCCGTCGCGCGCGGAACGAGTGCGGCCGCGGAACGCTACTTCGATCGGCTCGCCAGCGGCACGGTGTCGACGGCGTCGCGGCTCGCATCGGGAGGAATCGGTGTTGGCGCACAGGTCATCGAGGGACGGAACGTCGACCCGTGTCTCCAACCGATGCTCGGCCCAGGCGGCACGTTCACCTTCACGCCTGCGGCACGTACGATCTCGCGCACGTTGGCGGTTGTCGGTGCCGCGCAAACGTACAAGCGGTTTCACGTCGGCGCGTCGGCCAAGTACGCCGCGGCACAGCTGGATGACCAGCGCACGTCGCGATTTCTCTTCGACGCCGGCGCTTCACGCGACTTCACGCTCGGCGATTTCGTCCCGCTCACCGTGGCTCTTGCAGTGCAGAACATCGGTACCAGCGCACGCGATACGACTCAGCTCATCACGCCGTTGCGAGGCGCGCTCGGTTTGGCCAGCGGTGGTCCCGTCGGCCCGTTCGATCTCGCAATTGCTGCACAGCTCGCGGTCGAGCGAAATGGTGTCCAGTCGATCGTCCGACACGGCCGTTTCATTCCCGGTCTTGGCGTGGAGCTCGGCTACACGTGGCTCGACGGCTACAGCGTCGCCGTACGCATTGGAGAGCGCACACCACCGACGCGAACGGATTTGCGTCACTTCACATTTGGCGGCGGCCTTGTCCTCGACCGCATCTCGGTTGACTACGCCGTCGAGGATCTTGTCGGCTTCCGCCTCGCGCATCGCGTCGGCATTCGCCTTCGCTGACCCCTTTCATGATTGCCGAGATGAAAAACTTCTCAATCGCGGTTGTCGCGTCGACGCTCGCCGCGTGCGCGCAACCGCTCAAGCTCACGCCCGACGACTCGAAGGTCGTCCTCGCCCATCAGCTGCTCGATGCGCCGAACCCGGCGGACCGCGGGCCGTACACTGTGAAGACCTTGTATTACGGGAGTGGGACCGACAAGCAGCGCCGGTACTTCCGGGATTCGGTCGCGATCAAAACGAAGCCGACCGATGCTTCGGCGTTCGTGTCCATGACTCCGGAGCAGGCGAGCGATCGAAAAGGGTATTGGGGATTCGAGGCGAAGCAGTTTCCGATCAACGGTCGCGTGTGGTATCCCGACGGCCCGGGGCCCTTCCCGCTCGTGCTCGTCGTGCACGGCAACCACAACATGAAGGACTTCTCTGATCCCGGCTATCAATATCTGGGCGAACACCTCGCGTCGCGCGGGTTCATTCTCGTATCGCTCGATGAGAATTTTCTAAATGGCGCTCTCCGCAACGAGAACGACGGCCGGGCGTGGATGATGCTCAAGCATCTCGAGGCCTGGCGCGGGTTCAATGACAGCGTGACGAGCCCGCTGCGCGGTAAGGTCGACATGCGCAACATCGCCATCATGGGCCACTCACGCGGCGGCGAGGCGGTCGGCCATGCGGCGGCGTTCAATCGACTGTCGCGCTATCCTGATGACGCGAAGGTGAAATTCAACTTCAACTTCGACATCAAGGCCGTCGTCGCCATCGCCCCCGTCGACGCGCAGTACAAGCCGGCGGGACAATTCACGCCTGTCGAGAACGTGGACTATCTCGTCATTCATGGCTCGCACGACGGCGACGTGTCCGCGTTCACCGGTCTGCGGCAGTGGCAGCGCGTGAAGTTCACGGACGGAAAACCGTGGTTCAAATCGGCGTGGTATGTCTACCGCGCCAATCACGGCCAATGGAACACCGTGTGGGGCAGCACTGACGCGGGGCCGCGGAGCGCGCGGTTCCTCGACTTGCGTGGTCTGATTTCTCCGGAAGAACAACGTCAGTTCGGCAAGGTCGTGATCGGCGCGTTCCTCGAGGCCACGCTCCATAACAAGCATGAGTACCTGCCGCTCTTCCGCGATCATCGCGTTGCCGGTGCCTGGCTCCCGAAGACGATGTACATCACTCGCTTTCAGGAGAATGGCTACGAGCCGCTCGCGAATTTCGAGGAGGACGTGGACGTCACCACGGGCACCGTCGCCGGCGTGAGCCTAACGGGTGACAGCCTCTCGACGTGGAAGGAAGACGCCCTCAATCTGCGCTGGCAGAACGCGCCGATGAACGACAACGCGGTGTGGCTTGGTTGGAATCGGCACATTGCCGGTGACGACACAACGAAGCTCGGACGGCCAGCCACCTATACCATCGCGCTCAGCGATTCTATTTCCCATGCGCTACACGTCGACATGCGATCGTCGATCTATCTCTCGGTGGCGCCGACGGAGGCGAAACCTGGTCCGCGTGAAGCGGCGAAGGATTCGACCAAGAAGCGCGATTCGACTAAGGCGCGGCCGAAGCCGAAGCCGCCTGAGACGAAGAAAGACGCGAAGGACACCACAACAATCGACTTCACGGTGGAGCTGGTCGACGCGAACAACGTCACGGCGCGATTACCGCTGACGCGATATGGCGCGCCACGACGGCCACTCGAGACGCACGTGCTGCGCCGCGCCGACCGCGAGCAGAGCCAGTTCGCGAACACGTACGAGCTTGTGCTGCAAACGTACGTGATGCCGCTAGCGGATTTCGTCACCGCGTCGCCGCAGTTCGCGCCCGACAAGCTGAAAGCCATCCGCCTCGTATTCGATCGCGCCGTCGTCGGCACGATCATCCTCGACGACATCGGCGTCTCGGCGATCGATCCAGCGTTTCTCGCGCAGGCGCGGCCGTGAAGGGCCCGTCATGACAGCGGCCTAAAGCATCCTCTCCGCCGCGGCGACGATGCGCGCCGCGTAAGTAGCCGCGGACTCGTCATCACGGCGCCGCGGCACGACGAGCCGCTCGTCATCGGGCTGCGACGATTCCGGCGTATTGACGAAGCTGTCCTCACCGAGCTGAGCGAGCCGACCCTCGAACGTCTCGACCGCATTTACGATGAGGAGCACATCCTCGTCGGATTCATCACCAATGAGCTCGATGCGTCGCTCGCGCAAGCGTGCCTCGAGCTCGTCGCGCGCGTGTCGCCGCTCCTCGGCGCGGTGCGGATTCCGCTCTTCATCCGCCGGGTCGTTCCATCGAGACATGGCCATGTGACGTTCCTCCACCGTCCGCCGGTTCGCCCACTGTGTCGTTCGCTCGGTGCGACTGCAGCGCCATCTGGCACGCGCCGTGCCGCTCCCGTAGTGTAGTCGAGCATAGCTTCCGGCGCGCACTCAACGATTGCATGCTTGCTTCACTGTTCGTCGCTGCTCTATCGACGGTCGTGCAGGGGACGCCCCTCCAAACCGTCGTCGTGGCGCGCCGTGACGAGCCGGCACAGGCGCGGAAGGCGGCGACTTCTGATTCGATCCGCGCCTCGCGGTCGGCGCGCCGCGCTCAAGAGACGTTCGAGTTTGTGCGCCGGCAGTATCTGCCAAGGGAGTACGGCGTCGGCAGTCACCATTGCGACGTGCGCATCGGCCGCTGGTGTATCTGGAACGACGAGACGAATGATCGAAAGCCGCCACCCGAGTCCCCGCATGTCACGCAAGCGCGGGAAAGACTACTTGGCGTTCTCGACACGGTTGGCGCACACTTTCCGGGCGACGAATGGGTTGCCGCGCAACAGGTGCGGTACCTCATCGAGGCGAAGCGATTCGGAGACGCGGTGCGCATCGCCGAACGTTGTGCGTCGAGCGGGTCGGTTTATCTGTGCCGCACGTTCGCCGGTGTTGCGCTTCACGATTCGGGCGCTGTCGCCGCAGCCGATTCGGCTTTCTCCGCGGCGCTCGGAGCGATGCCTGACTCAGTGCGTTGCCGATGGAGCGACATCTCGGTGCTCCTCGATGACAACGTCGCCGATCGATACGAGCATGCCGATTGCACCGAGCGACATCCCATCGAGGCCGCCTTCTGGCGCCTAACGAATCCGCTCTATCTACGTGAAAACGATTTCCGGAACGAGTATCTCGCTCGTGTCGCGCGAACCGAGATGCAGAGAAACTCGCGGACGCCGATGGGTTCGCCGACTGACGATGCATTTCGTGAGACGGCGTTGCGCTATGGCTTCGATACCTGGTTCGTGCGCGACGACCCATCAGTGGGATCAATGAGCGAGCCGGCGATCGCCGGCTATCGCGAGGGTGGACCGGGATTCAACTTCGTTCCCTCATCATCCGCATTCGAGTCGCCTGCCGATCTGCGGCCGAGTGATTGTGACTTGAGGCTTCGCTCGGCGCGCGCGATTTATGCCCCAGCATATGCGCGGCATTTTCGTTCGCTCGATCGCCAACAGGTCGCTGTTTTTCGCCGCCGTGATTCCGCTCTTGTCGTCGCCGCGTACGATGCGCGCGACGACACGGCCCTCACTCAGCGACCGTTGGAGGTGGGTCTCTTCGCCGCCGTGGTGGAACCCACCTCGATTCGTGCGGCGCAAGGCACGACGACGACGCAAACCGACTCGCCTGGCTTGCTGACGACGACTACGCTCTGGGGTCCGATGTTGGTGAGCATCGAGCTCCTCGATCGCGAGACCAAGACGGCCGCTCGTGCGCGGTATGGCGTTAGGCCCCCGCCCTCGATTGGACGAATCGGCGTGTCTGATCTCCTGATGTTCGCCCCACGCGCCGGAGACTCCGCGCCATACAAGCTCGCGGACGCACTCCCGCTCGTTTTGCACGCTGGGCGAGTCTCGGCAACTCAACCATTGGGTCTCTTCTGGGAGACATACGGCGTGCGTCCGCAGGGCGAATCGTTTGGCGTGTCGCTTACCATCGATCGGATTCAAGAGGGCTGGATGCGTCGGGCGGCTGAGCGAATTCATCTTGCCACTCCATTCTCGCCGGTCCGCGTGGAGTGGCAGGAGGTGCCGGACCGCGGCGACAACATTGCGTCGCGAGCTGTCTCGCTCGACCTCTCACGCCTCTCCCCGGGCCGCTATGAGATCACTCTTACGGTGACACCCAAGGATGAGCCGAGCGTAGTCGCCAAGCGTGAGGTGACCGTAGATCGTTGAGCCCGATGGCGCGCGCGCACGGCACCTGCACTGTTCCTCGGTGCTTCAAGAAATCGAGGAACGGCCGCATGCAGTCTTCCCGCAACACCTCTGTCGCCCGCGCCGCTGGCCGCGGCGCCATCGCTGGGCTCGTCGGCGGCGCCGCCATGACGGCCGCCGAGCGAGTCATCCTGCCACGTTTGCCTGACCGACGCGCTCCCCGCATTACGCCTTGGGATGCGCGCCTTTCCGACGCCGTCGACGCACTTGGTTGGGAGATGTCTCCCCGGGCACGCACCGCAGCCGGCATAACGACGCAGTTACTTTACTCGGCCCTCCTGGGCGCCGCGTACGCCGCGCTGGTAAGTCGCAGGCCACCACGCGCTGTGCACGATCTCGCCGATGCCTTGCTCATCTTCGCCGCATCGCTCGTCGCACCTGAGCTGCCGCGCCGGCGGAAACGGCGAAGGCAGGGCAGCCGGCTTGCCAAGCTGGGGCGCCGGGCGGTCGAGCCAATCACCGTGCCGCGAGTGTTCGGCCGCGCGACGACGCTCGCGTTGCGCGCGCTGGAGCGATGACCGTCATCCCGAGCGAAGCGAGGGATGACGGTCATCGCTCCTCGGAATGACAGGTGTGCTCTTCCGAGACGCCGAAGGCGACCCCACATTTGGCCGCGGTCATTTTTCTCTTCGATGGCGGTGTGTGTATGCGCTCCCTCGTGCGTCCTCTTTCGTGCGTCGCTCTTGCCGCCGCCGCGATGGCGGGCTCCCCGTCCCTCCCGGCACAGAGTCCTTCGTCAGCGACCCACGCCGGGAAGGACTCCCTATTCACCGCCGAAGACGGCCTGGACGTCGTCACTTACAATGCGCTCGACCTAACGAGTGACGGCCGCTGGCTCGCCGCGACGTCGGCGTCGCGGCGCGACGGCCTCGGCGTCGATTATCGGCGCGACGGCGATCCCACATATATCCGGCCGGCTGCCGCGCGCGTGTGGGTGATCGATACGCGCTCGGGCAGCCCACGCTCGGTGTTCGGCGACAAGCGCAATGTTCGCGCGGCTCGCTGGGCGCCGGACGGATCACGACTCGCGCTGCTCGTTTTCGACGCGAAGAGTGCCGCCTTTCAGCCGGTCCTCTGGGAGCGCGAGAGCGGTCGCCTAACGACCATCGCCGTCCCGGCCGGGAAGTACGTCGCCGAGAACAGCGAGTTGCGCTGGAGTGCCGACGGTAAGCGGCTCCTGTACGCGCTGCACACGCTCGCCTGGCGGAAAGCGGTCCAGGACTCGTTCGCGGTAATGACCGCCGGTCCGGTATTCGTGCAATCGAGCGACAACTCGTTCCTGACCTGGGACGCACTGCGCCGCGCCGCGAATGTCCGGAGCATCGTTGCGTATGATCTCCCGTCCGGTAAGACAATCGAGCTCCTGCCAGAAACGATGGTCGCGAGCTGGGACGCGAGCGAGGATGCCTCGACGCTCACCTACAGCGAGGACATCACCAAGAAGACCGACTACGACGTGATCTTCGGAAGTGAGAACAAGCTCATGGCACGCGCCCTCGCGTGCCCCGCTGCGCCCGATGCCTGCGGCAAGTCGCGCGTACTCCTTCCGACGCTCAAGGGAACCAACATCGTCTGGTCAGAGGACGGTGGGCATTACGCGTACGCGAAGGAAGGTCGCGTGTACGTCGCCACACTCAACGATACGGCGGCGCGGCAGGTTGCCGGCCCGGCGGCGGAGACGAGACGCGATGTACCGTCCGATAGCTCGCGCGACGCGCGGGAACGACGTGAGCGTGAGCGCTTTCGCGTCGTTCGCTACAGTCCGGCGAACGTCGCCCTCCTCGTCGCCAATTCGCAGGGCTTTTGGTTGCTCGAGCTGCCGAGCGCCGCGAAGCAGCTCATCGTCGAAAGCGCGGATTCCGGCTCAACGACCCTCCCCCGCGCCACGCTCGCGGCCTGGAGCAACGACGGCAAGAAGCTGTATTTCACGGTCGCGTCACGAACGAAGTGGGAACGGGCTATCGTTCGCTACGATCGGTCGACATCGAGTAAGCAAACGCTCATCAGTGATGGCCGCACGTATTCGAACGTGCGTCTCTCCAAAGACGGCCGTGTCGCCACGTTGAACGTTTCGGAGGGCAATCGCCCCCCTGTGCTTTCGGTCGCCGACGCCGACTTCACGTCGGTGCGTCCGCTCATCGAGCCGAATCCACAGTTGAACGTCAAGCGCTTCGGGCCGACCAGTCTCGTGAACTACCTCGACGCCGACGGTCACGCGAAGTACGCGGTCGTGTACTATCCGGTTGGTTACGAGCGCGGAAAAACGTATCCGACGATCTTCATCATCTACGAGGACTTCTTCGACGACACATTCGATCCGGTGGCGAACGTGCTCACCGCGAATGGCTACGTCGTCGTCAAACCGTCCGTCGATTTCGACATCGGCTATCCCGGCGAGGCGTGGATCAAAGGCGTGACCGCCGCCGCCAACAGGCTGATCGAGATGGGCGTCGCCGACTCATCGCGTCTCGGCGTACATGGCACGAGCTACGGTGGTTATGCGACGAATCTGCTCATCACGCAGACCAATCGGTTCAAGGCCGCGATCAATATTTCGGGGAAGGTCGACATCATCAGCTTTTATACCGACAGTCCCCGGCTCGGGGTACGCAACGTGCACGCGGCGGAGAAGAGCCAGGACCGCCTCGGCGCAACGTTGTGGCAGCAGCCGCAGAAGTACGTGCAGCAATCCGCGATCATGTTTGCCGATCGAATTCAGACACCGCTCATGCTGATTACGGGCGCGCAAGATTCCAACGTGCCCGCCGACAATACGCGCGAGATGTATTACGCCTTGCGCCGCCTCGGCAAAGAAGTGGTCTGGGTGAATTACATGAATGGCGGGCATGGCGGCGGCAATGCAACCGCGGATGACGTCCTCGACATGCAACGCCGCATGTTGACCTGGTACGACTCCAAGCTGAAACGCGCACCGTCGAAAGTCGCGTCAGCGTCGCCATGAACCTTCCGTCTTCGGCGAGCGCACCCTTGCTTCGCTGCCGGCAGCGTCACTAGCTTCGATGCATTGGCACCCAATACAACGGTATCCGTGACTTCTTCCGACGACACCGCCCGCGCGATGAACGCCGTTCGTAGCATCGTGCGCGCGTTGCGTCTGAACACGCGCAGTATCGAGGGAAAACTGGGCATCAGCCTCGCGCAACTCTTTGTTCTTCAGCAGTTGGTCGACAAGCCGGCGCAATCGTTGAATGAGCTCGCGGAGCGAACGGCGACACATCAGAGCTCCGTTTCGGTCGTCGTCCGCCGGCTGGTCGACCGTGGATTCGTGACGCGCGTCGCCTCGACGTCCGATCGCCGTCGCGTGCACATTGCGCTGACGGCCGCTGGCGAGAGCTTGCTCCGCGGCGCGCCGCCAACCGTGCAGAGTGATCTCATGCACGGCATGTCGCGGATGCGTCCCGATCAGCGGGCCACGTTGGCGGAGCTGCTCGAGCTGTGGGTCCTTGCCAGCGGGATCGACCTGGCGGCGCCACCGATGATGTTCGAGGACGAGCCGGGAGCTCGCGTCGGGAGTGCCTGACGAGTCGCAAACGCCGTTGAACGCCGCGAGTGGTTTACCGGTCGCGCCGTCGCTAGAGCCGGCGCTCGCTGCGGTCGATGCGCCGCCCGAGTACGTCCCCGTCGACCGACGCGTCGTCGTTATTTCCGCGATCGCGGTGCTCGTCGGTATTGGCGCGGCCCTGCTCGCCAATGTGCTCACCCGCCTCATTGGGCTGATAACCAACGTCGCCTACTATGGACGCGTCTCGACGGCGTTCGCCGCGCCGAGCACCGTTAGGCTCGGCGCCTGGTCGATTCTCATACCGCTCACGGGCGCGTTTGTCGTCGGGATCATGGCCCGTTACGGGGCAGCAGCGATACGCGGTCACGGTATTCCCGAGGTGATGGAGCGCGTGCTCTACGCACGCAGTCGCATCGCGCCACGCATCATGTTTCTCAAACCGCTTTCCGCGGCGATCGCCATCGGCACCGGCGGGCCGTTCGGCGCCGAGGGACCGATCATCGCGACGGGCGGTGCATTGGGTTCGATCGTCGGCCAATTCGTTAGGATGACGGCCGACGAGCGGAAGACACTATTGGCCGCCGGTGCCGCCGCTGGTATGGCCGCCACGTTCGGCAGTCCGGTCTCGGCGGTGCTGCTCGCCGTCGAGCTGCTGCTCTTCGAGTATCGCCCGCGCTCCGTCATCCCTGTCGCGCTCGCGTCGGCGGTCGCGACCGGCGTGCGCGCCGCGTTCGTCGGCTCGGCGCCCGTGTTCTCGGTGCCCGCGCTCACGCAACCCGATCTCGAGACGCTGTTCGCGTACACGCTAATCGGCGCTCTGGTCGGCGTCGCGTCGGTCGGCGTCACGCGCTTCGTTTACTGGGTCGAGGACCTGTACGAGGAGCTGCCGATTCACTGGATGTGGTGGCCTCTGGTCGGCGCGCTGGTGGTTGGCGTCATCGGATACTTCGAGCCGCGAACGCTCGGCGTCGGTTATACGAACATCGACGCGATTCTCTCGGGGAACATTGTCGGCCGGGCGCTGCTCGTCCTGATCGTCCTGAAGTTTCTGTCGTGGGCGATCTACCTCGGCAGCGGCACGTCGGGCGGAACGCTCGCCCCGTTGTTCACGATCGGTGGTGGCCTCGGCGCGGCGCTCGGTTCGTTAGGCATTCTCATCGACCCGAGGCTTGGCATCGACGCGCATGTCGCGGCGCTTGTCGGCATGGCGGCCATCTTTGCCGGCGCATCGCACGCGCTCCTCGCCTCGGTGGTGTTTGCGTTCGAGACGACGCGGCAACCGCTCGGCCTTCTACCGCTCCTCGCCGGATGCAGCGCGGCATATCTCGTATCGCTACTGATGATGCGCAGCTCGATCATGACCGAGAAGCTCGCTCGGCGCGGAGCGCGCATACGCACCGAGTACGCCGTCGATCACCTCAGCCACGTACTCGTGCGCGACGCGTCGTCGCGACAGGTCGTTTCGCTTCGCGCCGCCGATCGATTGGGCGATGTGCGGCACTGGTTGGCCAGCGGCGCAAAGGGCTCATCGCATCAGGGGTTTCCGGTGATCGACGAAAGAGGCGAGCTATGCGGGGTCGTGACGCGGCGTGACTTGCTCGACGCTGCACGCGACGATACGACGACGATCGCCAGTCTCGTGCGGCGCGGCGCGGTCGTCGTCTACGAGGACAACACGTTGCGTGAAGCCGCGGACCACATGGTGCGCGCTGGCGTCGGCCGTCTGCCTGTCGTCGCCCGCGAGGCGCCGCGTGTCGTCGTCGGCATCGTGTCGCGAAGTGACCTGCTCTCCGCGCACGAGGATCGGCTCGACGCCGCGCACGTGCCCGAGGAGAGCCTGCCGCTGGCCGCGCCCTGGTCGCGTCGCCACTCCGTCATGAGTAGGCGAAGGACCCGCCTGCGCGACCGAAGCTGATTCGCAAGCTCTCGTTATGCTCGAGATCCTGAACCTCGAGAGCCTGGAGGTCCGGGCCCGGGAGCGGCTCGATCCAATGCTCTTCGACTACATCGCCGGCGGAGCGGGCGACGAGTGGACGCTTCACGAGAATCGCGCCGCATGGTCTCGCCTTCAGTTGCTGCCCCGCATGTTGCGCGGCGTCGGCAGTCGCGATCAGCGAACGACGGTGCTCGGCACCGCGGTGTCGTTTCCCGTCCTTGTGCCGCCGATGGGCTTCCACGGTCTCTGCCACGAAGATGCCGAGGTCGCGACAGCGCGCGCGACCGCGAGTGCCGGCACCATCTTCGTTGCCAGCACGGTGTCCAATCGAAGTCTGGAAGCCATTGCCGAGGCGTGTGCCGGACCGCGCTGGTTCCAGCTCTATGTCTATCGAGACAAGGCGATAACGCGCGACCTCGTCCAGCGCGCCGTCGCGGCTGGTTACTCCGCCCTCTGCCTAACGGTCGACACACCATTGGCGGGACCTCGGGAGCGCGATCGGCGAAATCGGCTACGGATGCCGGCCCACCTGGGACTGGAGAATTTTCCGGCGACGCACGCCGAGCGGCACACCGCCGGCAGCGAGTCGGAGTCGGCACTTGCGCGCTACATCGCGGATATGTGGGACGCAAATCTCACGTGGGCCGATGTGGATTGGCTAGAATCCATCTCGAACCTCCCGGTGATCATCAA
>QHUV01000414.1 GCA_003222065.1 Gemmatimonadota bacterium
TATGGAGCCCGGCTCCGTCTTTCTCGACAAGCCATTCACCTTCGAGACACTCATCCGAAAGGTCCGAGAGGCCTTGGCTGCTGCGTAGAGCGTGGAGCGTAGAGGGTAGAGCGTAGGGCGTTGAGCGTGCTTCGGATGTGGTCTACGCTCCACGCTCCACGCTCCACGCTCCACGCTCTACGACGCGACGATTGCTTCCATCACGCGGCGATACTCACCATCGGACGATAGTGACCGCGTGACGCGCATGAACGATTCACGCACCGCGGCATTCGTGAGCAGATGCAGTCGCGCGATCGAGAGAAGCAGCTCGGCTTTCTCCCCGTCGGACGAGATCCCTCGCGCCGCATCGAGCACCGCGAACAGCACGCTCAAGCGCTGAGCGTACGGCAATGCGTCACAAAGGACGCCGCGCTTCTCACCGTCCGAGCTGATCGTTTGCGTGACGTCGAAGAATGCCTTCCTCAGCGCCTCGTCCTCACCGGCGAGGTACCGTTTAACTGTCGCGTGGAGGAAGCCGGCCTTTTCGCCATCGCTCGAGATCGAGCGCGCCTGTCGCATCGCGACAAGCAGCATGTCATGGTCGCCTTCGAGTGCGTATTGCTGTAGCACGCCACGCTTCTCTCCGTCCGACGAGATGTGCTCCACCGCGCTGCTCATCGCCTCGGCCATCGGCCGGGACATACGGCCCATCTTCCCCATCTCACTCAAGAGCGCACTCAATTCGCTGTCGCTCTCGGCGAGGTCGCTTCCTGCCTGCCGCATCACTCGCTCGGCGTCGTCGTCGGAGAGGCGACCTTGATGGATGAGTGCGTCGTACGCGGCACGCTTGGCACTGGTGCTCTGCGTGCGCTTGATGTCAGCGAGAACGGCGGCGATCCCACCATCGCGACGCAGCAAGGCGACGCGCTGCCGAGCATTCAGTCCGCTTTCGCGCAGGATGTCGGGAAGGATTCCCTCCAGCCAGGCACGTCCTTCGTCGTCATAGCTCGCGCGCTCTCCGTCGACGCTATATGCATAACGAGGGCCCTCGTTGTCGCCGGCGGTAACAACGAGCTCGCGGTCAGAGCGCTCGCGCCGTTCGCGAATGTAGAATCGGCCGTCCGGACTGACGCTGCGGATTGCACGCTCGTCAGGCGAAAACTCGACGGTTCCCCACACCGCCACCTGCAGACAACGGCCGGCGCTCGAGCTGATGTACTGGAAGCTGCTGTTGTCGTCGTCGCTCGACTGGTGAATCGATGTCGAGGTGCCGCTCTTCCGCAGTGACACCGAGCTGCAGGAAGCGCCGTTGCCGCTCGACCAAGAAGATGTTCCGGTGGATGGCACGGGCGCCGATGCCGCTGTGGCGACGGCTGCAGCACTGGTAGCCGCCTCCGTAGCCGCGGTCGACGCTTCCGCGGCCGCCGCGGCTACGGTGGCACGCGCCTCTTGCGCAGCGTCGAGTGAAGCAAGGACTGCTTCCAGCTCCGGCTGCGCGGCGCGAATTCGCTCTTCAATCTCGGGTTGAGCCGCACGGATCTTGTCCTGGAGCTCCGCGGCGAGACCGCGCTCGTCGAGCAAACGTGTGAGAGATGGTGTCTGATCGGCGATCGTCCCCCCGAAGGAGTCTGCACGCCGTGCGACGGGCCGGAAGGCCGCGAGTGGGACGAGCAAGAGCAGTGAGCAGAGGGCGAGCCCTAACGCCGGCGCACTTCGCAACGACGCGCGGTCTTGAGCTGGATCGAGAATCGCCTGCATGCGTGCCTCGAGCTCGTCGGGACGCGCCATCGCTAGCGCGGCAAAGGCAGGTTGTGCGGCGTGCCCACGCCTGCCTAACGCGCGCACCATCGCCAACAAGTCCGCCGCGTACGTCGACGCCGGCGTCCCTTCCCGCAGCACGTAATCGTCGCATGCGTGCTCGCGCTCGACACGCATCCGATGCGCGGCGAGCCACACGAATGGATCGAACCAGAACGCGGCGAGGACCAGTTGCGCAACGAGCTGCGTGAACGCGTCGACGCGCTTGACGTGGGCCATCTCATGCACGAGAACGTAGCGGCGGCGCTCATCTGCCCAGTCGTCGGCGTCGTCAGGCAGTAGCACGACCGGATAGACGATGCCCCACGTCACGGGGATGCCGAATCGTCCACTGCGGAGCAGCGTCATCGGCCGCGCGACGCCGAGCCGCGTCGCCACGCGCTGCGTGAGCGAGAGCCAACGACCGTCATCGACCCGCTCGCTGCGACGTGCCAATCGAGAGACGGCAAACGTGCCAGCGATGAAGCGGCCGAAGATCGCGAGAGCGCCGAGAAGCCACACGACTGCGCCGGTGCGCAGCCACCACGAGGTCGCCCGACTGCGTAACGACCGAACAGTGCCGAGCAGGCTAAAGCGTGGCGCCGCCTCGAAGCTATAGCCACCACCACCGGCAAAAACGGTCGCTGTCGTGGCCCGCGCTCGCCGCGCGGCTCGCGTTGCCGCGCGCGCAATGTGGGATCTGAGGTACGCGCGCCCTTCTCCGACGCCCGCACCCTCTCCGCGTCCTTCGCCCGTGGCGATCACGATCGGCATCGGCGCGACGGCCGGCGCCGGCGGGGTGAACATCACGTCGAACGCGGCGGGAGCGGCAGCTGGCATAGGAGCCAGCGCTGGCACGAGCTCGAGACGGTCGATGAGCGGCACACGCCACGCCGGGAGCATCGCCGACATGACCGGAAGCGTGAGCTGGGCCAGCACCGCGCCGGCCCAGATCGCGTGGCGCGTGGCCGCCGAGCAGCGCCGGCAGAACATCACGGCGACGGCGGCCACGCCAAAGACCACGACACCCTTGATCGCGGCGTCGGCAAGAATGGGGAGCAGACGAACCGCGGCCGCACCCGGAGACGCGAGAACATGCAATACACTGATCATGGCTACCGCCCCTCCTTCTTGGCTAGCTCGATACGCTCCACCATCCGATCAAGTTCGGCCTCGCTCACCTTGGTTCCCTTGAGGTCGAGCAACGCGGCCATCGCCTGCTCCGCGGAATTGTCAAAGAAGGTGCGCAAGAGATGCGCGAGCGCCGACCGACGCGCGCTCTCGCGCCGCGTTGTCGGAAAGTACACGTACGCGCGCCCCTCCTCCTCGTGCCTAACGTGTCCCTTGTCCTCGAGGGTGCGCAGCATGGCGCGTACCGCGGAGTAGCTGGGGGGCTCGGGCATCCCCTCGAGGACGTCGGCAGCCGTCGCGCGACCGACGCGAAAAAGGTGATCCATGATCTGCCGCTCGCGGCGGCTGAGGTGGACCCCGTCGTCGTGCGCCATCGCTTCACTCCACTGGACTGAAGGTCGTACCGCTAGGGGCTGCTGCTACGAAAGTAGCATATGCTAGAAAAATAGCAATAGCGGCGAAATGGTCTCGCCTTCCGGGTCGTAGCGCGAAGAACAGACCGCCTGGTCAGTGATCCACTGGAGCGGCCGGTTCATCAGCAAACGAGGCACTGCTGGAGGAAGCAATAGTCCGTTCCACCCCGCGCTCGCTGATCCACGCGCCCAACATTAGGCCCGCTGCGGCGAGACACAGGGCGAAGCACGTGTACCACAACCACACCGGCTTGACACTGTACAACAGCGTTCCGCCGATGGGCGCGAGCATGAGCCCAAGGCTGAAGGTGAAAGCCCACGCTGCCTGATACCGGCCACGCAGATGGGGAGGCGCGATGTCGGCGATGTAGGCGGCACCTACTGGGGAGAAGACCATCTCGCCGAACGTCCAGATCACGACCGTGAGCGCGAGCGTGCCGGCGCTACTCGCGAGGCCGATTGCGCCGAAGCCGATGCCATTCAACACGAGTCCGACGGCGATGGCGATGAGCGCGGGCAGCCGGCGCGTGACCGTCGTCACGGACAGCTCGAGCAGGATGATCAGCAATCCGTTCAACGACATGAGTGAACCGTAAATCACAGGGGTGTAGCCCGAACGAGCGAGATGTAGCGGAAACGTCGCATACGCTTGATGCACGACGAATGCGAGCGCCAACGTGGCGACGAGCATCCTAACGAGTCGCGCGTCCGAGGCCATCCGCGATACCACGTTCCGCGTCAGCTCGCGCCGGTGCGGCTGGTGCCGATCCGCGGGCAGCGCGAAGTACGCCGCGCAACCGTAAATGATCGACGTCGAGGCGTCGCCGACGAACAGCCAGAGGAACGATCGCTGCGCCAGAAAGCCCGCCACCGCCGGCCCCGCGGCAACACCGGCATTTACAGCCAAGCGGTACATCGCGAATCCCGTGATGCGTCGCCCCTCCGGCGTGAGGTCGGCGATCAGCGCCGCCGATGCCATGCTGCCGATCCCATATGCACTCAACGCCAGACCGGCGGCGGCTGGCGAATAGCCTCGGCTCGTCAGGTAGAAGACGAGAAATGCGAGGACGAAACTCCCGAAGCGATTGATGAAGGTGCCGCCGAACAGCACCCACGCCGGGCGCGGCAGCGCGCGAAGATCTTCCCAGAGCGATGAAGCATGGGGCATCGCTCAGTATACCGACTAACAGCACCTAACTGCTGGCTTTCAGCGAAGGCAGGCACCCGGCGACCAGGTCATCCCTCTCTGTCATTCCTGACCCTTCCGACTCAAGGCTGGCGTCTCGAGGCTGCCTTCTCGAAACTGGGCTCTCTATCCTGGCGAGATTCCTGCCGAGGGACGGCGATTGGATCGCTAGGCTGTTCCGCTTCCGATCTGCTTCCGCACATCGCGCGCGCCCGACGAAACGCCGGCGCCGACGCCAAGGCCGAAGAGGATCGCCGTCTTGATGCCGATCAGCGGAAGAAGCCAGGCGACTGGAGCGGCGATGAGCATTGCGCCAACGCCGGCGATGAGCGGCGCTGCGAAATGCTGGACGGCGTCGACGAAACGAAGCTTACTCTGAACGAAGGATCGGGCTTGGAAGTAGCCAAACGCCGCAACGGCGAGAGCGATGGCCATGCTGATGATCGTGAACACGTCTCGACTCCTGGTCAACGGATTTCCAGTGCACCCGTACGCCGGCATCGGCGCACAGTTTCACCCTCGCGAATGACGACACCAGCGTCGTACGACGCGACTGGTCCCGCGTCCGCGCTACGCGTAAGCTTAGCGGCTATGCGACGCTCGACGAAGCAACCGGCCGGCCTTCCTGAACCCGTCCGCGACATGATCAACCTGCGCATCGTACGTCACGACCGCGAGCAGGTGCTTGCGGACTGCGAGAGCTCCGTGCTCCCCAACAGCGGCGAAGTGCTGCAGCTCGACACCGTAGATTCGGATGGTGAGAAGCGCCGCCCGAGCACGCTGTGGCGGGTAGTCAGCGTGACCCTGCACGTTCCATCGCTGCAAAGTGCGCCGCGCAACGACGGGACAAAACACCAGGTCCTGCAGGTGGACGTCGAGGTTCTCCCCGATGTCGCACTCGTTCCGGAGTTCGCGCACCATGCCGAGAAGGTGTTGTCTGAATCGCGCCTGTAGTGCGCGATGATAGTTCCCTCCGAAACCGAGGTGTACCACGTCACCCGTGAGCTCCCGACGCACCTCAGTGCGTGGGAGCTTCCGCCTGGATGGAGTTGGGGCGCCGAAGGGCTCATGGCCCAGACGCGACACTACCAAGAAGTGATCGACGCGCTCGGACGCTCGCTGTCGCTCGTGAGCGCCCCGGATCCGGCGCATGCGCCGTGGCTGGAGAGCGAAGCGCGACATCTCGCGCACCGCAATCATCCGGCGATCCCGACGACCTATCACTATTGGACATCGTTCAAGGAGAGTCGCCGTGGCCCGGGCTATTTGCGTCGCTGGCTCCCCGGTGAAACGCTCGGTTCGCATCTCAGGCGCGGTGGCTCCGACGATACGCCGACAACGCTGCGCATCATGCGCGAGGTCGGCTCCGCGCTGAGCTACCTCCACGACTCAGGCGGCGTCCACGGCGCGGTATCCCCAGAGGTGGTGTGGATGGCGCCGATGGCGCGGCTGTGGCTGATGGGCTGGGAATGGGCGGTTCCTGCGGCGGAGATTCCCCCGGGCATGCGTCCGGATTTCCGCCTGATGCCCGTACCTAACGAGTGGAGCGGCGACGCGTGGCTGCCGACGGCCGCCAGCGACCAGTGGCAGCTGGCCGCGACGTGTTTCGCCAGCCTAACGGGAGAGCTACCGCAATCGGCGGGCGTACCGCCGATTCATCTGCTCCGGCCGGATACGCCACAGGCTGTGGCTGCCGTCATCGACCGTTCGCTCAGTGCTGATCCCGCCGAGCGATTCGCGTCCGTCGCATCGATGCTGCGGGCGATGGAACTCCTGCATCCACACATCGCCCGGGACGAGCGCGCCGTCTCGCGTTTTCGACGCGAAGCCAAGCTCGCCGCACAGCTCGCCCATCCGGCAATCGTGCCGATCTACGATTGGGATAGTCGCGGCGACGTCTCGTGGTACACCATGGAGCTCGCCGAGGGAGGCTCGGTGGCCGAGCTCGTGGCGCGTGCCGGCCCGCGCGCGCTCGCTGAGATCGCGCCGCAAGTCGATTTCATGCTCAGCGGACTCGCCGCCGCGCACGCGATCGGCATCGTGCATCGCGACCTCAAACCTGAGAACATTCTCATCGATCGCTATCGGCGCTGGCGCATCGCCGACTTCGGTATCGCCCAGGCGGCGGGCGAGGAGCGCGCTGGCACGAGCGGAACGCCCGCGTTCGCCGCGCCCGAGCAGTTGCTCGGCGAGCAGCAAGACGCTGCCGTCGACTGCTTCTCACTCGCGGCGATTGTCGGCTTCGCCTTGAGCGGCAAGGCGCCATTCGGCGACCGTGATGGGCGCACCATTCTCGCCCGAGAATTGCGCGGTGACATCGAGATCGATCTCAGCGTGTATCCAGCCG
>QHUV01000415.1 GCA_003222065.1 Gemmatimonadota bacterium
CCGCTGGATGACCGCCGACACGGCCGGCGTCGTATGGACAGACGAGGCCACCTAACGAGATGGCGATTCAAACGGTCAATCCCGCAACTGGCGAACGGCTTCGGACATTCGAATCACTGAGCCCATCAGACCTCGACGCCAAGCTCGCGGGCGCGGCGAACGCGCGTCACGCATGGGCTGGCGTTCCCCTCGCGGAGCGCGTCAAGATCGTCGGTCGAGCCGGAGAACTTCTCGACGAACGCAAACAGCATTACGGCCGCCTGATGACGCTCGAGATGGGGAAAACCCTCCGTTCGGCGGTCGAGGAGGCGGCAAAATGCGCCGCCGGTTGTAAATACTATTTCGAGCATGCCGAGGCGTTTCTCGGCGACGAGCTGGTCGACGTGGAGGGCGAAACAGGATATGTCGCCTTTCCGCCGCTTGGTGTCGTGCTCGCGATCATGCCATGGAACTTTCCCTTTTGGCAGGTGATCC
>QHUV01000416.1 GCA_003222065.1 Gemmatimonadota bacterium
CAGAAGGACGTCAAGCCAAGCAAGGTGTCGACTCGGCGAGAGTCGCGCTGCTGCTCAAAGTGCTGAGCCGTGATCCCGACGCTGACGTGCGCCGGATGGCGGCGTGGGGATTGAGCGAAGCCGGTGATTCGCCGGCCGTCGTCGAAGCACTCGCCGAGGCTGTCCGCCGCGATGATGACGAAGGTGTTCGCGAGATGTCGGCGTGGGCGCTCTCCGATTCGCGACGAGAGTCCGCACGCCGCGCGCTCGGCGAAGCGCTCCGCCGCGACGAGAGCGAGAAGGTGCGCGAGACCGCCGCGTGGGCGCTCGGTAACGCCGGCCTGCGCGATGATCGTGAGGTAATCGAGACGGCGTTGCGCTCGGATGCGAGCGACGCGGTGCGCGAGACCGCGGCCTGGGCGCTTGGCAATTCGGCGCGGCGGCCGGCGGCGCGCGCGCTCGTCATCGCGTTAGGCGACAAGAGCGCCGAGGTCCGCGAGACGGCTGCCTGGGCGCTGGCGGAAACAGAGGACGAGGACACGGCGCCCGCCATCTCTCAGGCGTTCCTGCGGGAGCCGAACATGGAAGTGCGGATGGCGGAGCTACGCGCTCTCACCTTTTTGCACGTCGACGACAAGAGCGTACTCGACGCTGCGCTGTCGTCGAAGGACGCAGAGTTGCGCTCCCGCGCCGTGCGCATGCTCGCCGGCTCCTCCGGTTCCTGGCCGGAGCCGCGTCCCCGTCCGCGCCCTCGTCCGATGCCCTGATTGATCGTTGCTAATGCGCCGGGCGCCGCCCGGCGCCTGGGTCGTTGCCAATAGTGCTGAATATTCAGCATCAAGAGGAGGAGGTCATGTTTCGTTCGAGTTTGCTCATGGTCAGCGTCTTCGTCGCCGGCGGTTACGTTCACGGAGCTTCCACGGTGAAGCTCTCGACGCCGATGCATCATCACACGCCGGACGTGCGGGAGGTGCTCGCGAGCGCACGCGGCGTCGCACCCACCGTCTGCTTACTGGCCGCTGATGGCGTCGCGTCGACCGGCCGCTGGGGGGGCGGCGGCGGGTTCTGGGATGCGCCGGCAATGTCGATCGGCGGCGAAGTGCGCATGCGCGTGCGAGAGATGCTCCGCGCCCGTCTCGACGCCGAGGATCAGCGGGCCCTTCTCGACGGCCTCGGCGCCGACGATCCCTGTGTGCGCCATCTCTCCGCGACCATCATCGGACGCAGCGACGACAAATCGTTCGTCTCGCCACTAACGGCGCGAACCAGCGCCGCATCGCCGGGCGAGCGCCAGTCGGCGGCGATCGCGCTCGGCCTGCTCGGTGCGCGGGATGCAGTCGCTCCACTGCTGCGGGTGCTCCGAGATCCGTCGCCGGACGTGCGCGCTGACGCGGCGTGGGCGTTGGGGCGTATCGGCGATAGGAGTGCCGCGCGCAACATCGCGACGCTGCTGCGCGATCAGTTCCCCGACGTGCGAGCGGCGTCCGTCGTCGCGCTGGGACGTATGGAAGCGAAAGACAATGTGGACGAGCTTCTCAGAGTCTTGCGCGACGACACGAGTCCGGAAGTGCGACGCGTCGCGGCATGGGCGTTGGGCCAGCTCGGGTCTCGCACGGCCGTCGGAGGCTTGTCGGCGGCACTGCACACCGACCGCAGCGGCGAGGTGCGAGAGATGGCGGCGTGGGCGTTAGGCGAGTTGAACGCGCGGGATGCAGCGGAGGCTCTAACGAGTGCCCTGCGCAGCGATGACAACGCTGACGTTCGCGAGACGGCGGCGTGGGCGCTCGGCGAAATGAACACGCGCAACAGTGCGGACGCGCTGGCCGATGCGCTCGGACGCGACCGCGAGGGGGAGGTGCGGGCAACGGCAGCCTGGGCGCTTGGGCAGGTGCACTCCGATCGCGCGCCGGCGTCGCTCATCGCCGGGCTCAAGGACAGTGACGACGAAGTCCGGCTCAAGGCCGCGTGGGCATTGAGCCAAATCGGGGACGCGGCAGCTATTCCGGCCGTGACCGATGCGCTCAAACAGGATCAACCGGAGTAACGCATTGACTCGGCTCGGTCCGGAAACGATCATCCAGACCCAACCCGGACCGAGGAGCGGCCGACGAGTGCCCACCGACGTCAGCAATCCGCAGTACTACCATAAAGTTGTCGACTGCCAATGGGCGTGCCCGGCGCACACGAATGTGCCGGAGTACATCCGTCTCATCGCGCAGGGGCGCTACACGGAATCGTACCTGCTCAACCGGGAATCGAACGTCTTTCCGGGAATTCTCGGCCGGACGTGCGATCGACCGTGTGAGCCCGCGTGTCGCCGCGGTCGCGTCGACGGCAAACCGGTCGCGATCTGCCGCCTGAAGCGCGTCGCCGCCGATCTGCGGGACGATATTCACGAGTTCCTGCCTGCGATTCCCGCGCAGAAGAATGGCAAGCGCGTCGCACTCGTCGGCGCCGGACCGGCTTCGCTCACGGTTGCCAACGACCTCATGCCACTTGGCTATGAGGTCGTGATCTATGAGAAGCATCAGCGCGCTGGCGGCCTTATGCGCGTGAACATTCCGTCATTCCGCCTCCCGGCCGAAGTGCTCGATGAGGAGACGCAGATCATATTGGACATGGGTGTCGACATTCGGTACGAGACACCTGTGACGAGTATGGCTGCTCTGCTTAGCGACGGCTATGACGCGGTCTTCGTCGGCAGCGGGGCGCCGAAGGGGAAGGAGCTCGAGCTGCCGGGGCGGCACGAGACCGATCAGGTCTTCATCGGCATCGAATGGCTGGCCAATGTGCACTTTGGTCACGTCGATCGCATTGGTGAGCGTGTGCTCATCATCGGTGTCGGGAACACGGCGATGGACTGCTGCCGCACGTCCCGGCGGTTGGGTGGGAAGGACATCAAGGTCATCGCGCGACGTTCGCGACCGTACTTCAAGGCCTCGCCGTGGGAGCTCGAGGACGCGGAAGAAGAAGGCGTCCAGATCGTCGAGAACCATTCACCGAAGCGGTTTGTCCTGGAGAAGGGAAAGCTCGTCGGCATGGAGATGGACCGACTCCGCTGGGTCGAACAGAACGGAAAGCAAAAGAGCGAGATCCTCGAGACCGTTCTTCTGCCCTGCGATTCAGTGATCCTCGCCATCGGCCAGGAGAATTCGTTCCCGTGGATCGAGCGCGATACGGGAGTCGGATTCGACGACGAGAACATGCCCATCGTCGACAAGAAGACCTTCGCGAGCACGCGGGCGGGTGTTTTTTTCGGCGGCGACGCGGCGTGGGGGCCGGAGAACATCATCTGGGCGGTAGAGCATGGGCACCAGGCGGCGATCTCGATTCACAATCACTGCATGGGGATTCCGCTCGACGAGCGTCCCGCGTACGGGATGAATCTCGTGAGCGCGAAGGTCGGCATGCACTCGTGGAGTTACAGTAACGATTACAGTCCGGCGCCGCGGATGAAGATGACACACGCCGAGCTGACGAAGCGGTTCTCCAAGCTGTCGGTCGAAGTCGAGCTGGGGTTCACGCTCGAGCAGACGGTGGCTGAAGTCGAGCGCTGCCTCAACTGCGACATCGAGACGCATTTCACGTCGAATCTGTGCATCGAGTGTGATGCGTGCGTCGACGTCTGTCCGGTGAGCTGCCTAACGATCGCGCCGGACGGCCCGGAGCCGGACCTGCGAACGCGACTCTCGGCGCCGGCGCTCAACCTGACACAGGATGTCTATGTTTCCGCCGCGCTGCCGCAGACGAAGCGCGTGATGGTGAAGGACGAGGACGTCTGCCTTCACTGTGGGCTCTGCGCCGAACGGTGCCCGACGGCCGCCTGGGATATGCGTCAGTTCGACCTCCTGGTGCCGTACGCGGGGCGTCGGCTGCCTATTGCGACGTTGCCGAGCGGTCACGTAGACAGACCAGTTTCGGCGGCATGAAGAAGTGTCATCCTGAGCGAGTCCATTTTCCGCATGGGGATTCCTGTCTCTGGCAAGAACGTCTTCCCCTCGAACATCCAAGGCCTGCCGACGTGGTACGAGATCCGCGTCAGCAAGGACGGCCATACCGCCCGCCCGGCCCACATCGATCTCGTTGTCGCCCTGAATCCGGCCACATACGCGAAGGACGTGGCCGCCGTTAGGCCCGGCGGCTGGCTCCTCTACGATTCGTCCTGGCCGCTCGACCAGGCGCTTGCCCGCGAGGACATCACGATCCTCGGCGTGCCATTTGGCCGCCTTTGCGTCGAGGCGTTTACCGGCGATCGCGAGCGGACGCTAATGCGCAACATCGCCTACACGGGCGCCCTCGTTGCTTTGCTCGACATCGACATGGATGTCCTTGGCGAGATGATCCGCGAGCAGTTCGCCAAGAAGCGCGCGCTGCTCGACTCGAACTTCCGCGCGCTGCATCTCGGATACGACTACGCGAAGAAGCACTTCCCCTGTCCGCTGCCGATTCGGCTCGAACGCATGAACGCCAGCCGTGAGCACGTACTCATGGATGGCAATACTGCTGCCGCGTTAGGCTGCCTGTACGCGGGGGCGACGGTCGGGGCGTGGTATCCGATCACCCCCGCGACCTCGCTCATGGAAGCCTTCACCGGCCTGTGCAAGCGATATCGCGTCGATCCCGAGACGAAGCGGAACAACTACTGCATCCTGCAGGCGGAGGATGAGCTCGCGGCGGCCGGCATAACGATCGGCGCCGGCTGGGCCGGGGCGCGCGCCTTCACGTCGACCGCAGGGCCGGGCATCTCGCTCATGAGCGAGTTCATCGGCCTGGCGTACTACACTGAGATTCCCGGCGTCTTCTTCGATATCCAGCGCACGGGACCGTCCACCGGCATGCCAACGCGCACACAGCAAGCCGACCTCCTCTCCATCGCCTACCTCTCACACGGCGATACCAAGCACATCGCGCTCTTTCCGGCCGATCCCGGCGAGTGCTTCTATATGTCGCTGGCGGCGTTCGACCTCGCCGAGCGATTTCAGACGCCGGTGTTCGTCGTCTCGGATCTCGACATCGGCATGAACGACTGGATGGTGAAGCGCCTAACGTGGGACGACAACTATCGTCCCGACCGTGGTAAAGTCCTGGACGCGGAACAATTGGAGCGTATCCAGCGGTTCTCCCGTTATCTCGACGTCGACGGCGACGGCATCGCCGCGCGCTCGCTCCCCGGTGTCCATCCGAAGGGAGCGTACTTCGTCCGTGGCTCGGGTCATGACAAGCACGGCGCGTACACCGAGGATGCCGCCGAGTATCAGGAGGTCGTCGACCGCCTGGCGAAAAAGCTGAAGACGGCCGAGGAGGCCGTCCCCGCGCCCGAGATTCACCAGCGCAACGGCGCGACGGCGCCAATCGGTCTCGTCGCGCTCGGCGGCACGCACGCGGCGATGCTCGAGGCGCGAGCGGTCCTCGCCGGTCAGGATATCAACGTGGATTATATGCGCATCAAGGCCTTTCCGTTCGGGGAAGCGGTCCGGCACTTCCTGGACGCTCATGAGACGGTCTTCGTCGTCGAGCAGAATCGGGACGCGCAGCTTCGCTCGCTCCTCACCATCGAGACTGGGGTACCACGCGACCGCTTGACGCCGATTCTCGATTACGGCGGCTTGCCGCTGACGGCGGAGCGCGTCATCGGTGACGTGGCGCGTCACCTCGAGGCGAGCGTCGCATGACGTCGATCCAGAAACCGCCCGTTAGGCACCCCTCGCTCCAGTCGAACGCCCTCGGCCTAACGAGACGCGATTATGAGGGGGCGATGTCGACGCTCTGCGCCGGCTGCGGCCATGACTCCGTGACGGCCGCGATCGTCCAGGCGTTCTTCGAGCTGGACATCCCGCCCCACCGGGCGGCGAAGATGAGTGGCATCGGCTGCTCCTCGAAGACGACCGCGTACTTCATGCGCCAGTCGCACGGCTTCAATTCCGTCCACGGACGGATGCCGTCGGTAGCGAGCGGCGCCAACGCCGCCAACCGCGACCTCATCTACATCGGTATCTCCGGCGACGGCGATTCGCTCTCGATCGGACTCGGTCAGCTCTGCCACGCGATTCGGCGCAACGTCGACATGCTGTATGTGCTCGAGAACAATGGCGTCTACGGCCTAACGAAGGGGCAGTTCTCGGCGTCGGCGGACGTTGGATCCAAATCGAAGCGCGGAGAGCCGAACGTCCAGAAGCCGATCGATCCGGTGCTCCTCGCGTTGAGCCTCGGCGCGACGTTCGTGGCGCGCGGATTCTCCGGTGACAAGGCACGGCTGGTTCCGATGCTCAAGGCGGGGCTCACGCACAAAGGATTCGCGATCATCGACGTGATCTCGCCATGCGTGACGTTCAACGACCACGAAGGATCGACGAAGAGCTATCGCTTCACGCGCGAGAACTATCACGAGCTCGCCGCGGTCGACTTCGTCCCGCTCCAGCGCGAGATCACGGCGGCAACCGAGGCGGGCACGAGCGTCTCCGTCACGATGCACGATGGCAGCATCGTGCGTTTCCGCGAAGTCGGAAGTGAGTACGATCCGACGGATCGAGACGCGGCGTACGCGCACGTGCGCACACACCAGGAGCGCGGGGAGATCGTAACCGGACTGCTCTACATCGACGAGCAGTCATCGGACATGCACGACATCGCGCACACGGTCGAGCGTCCACTCGTCGAGCTGCCGTACGAATCCCTCTGCCCCGGCCGCGAGGCGCTCGAGAAGTTGATGGATGAATATCGGTAGCAGTTTGTCATCCTTCGCTACGCTCAGGATGACAAGACCGTTCAGTCCCGTGACGTGATGCGGCAGTGCGCGCGCTGAACGGTGCGCGGCATCGGCACCGTACACTCGTAGCGCGCCGTATGGTCGCCGACGGCGTCGGCGTGAACGATGAGTGTATGCTCATCGACGCGCGAGAAGTCCCTGAGCCGCAGCAGCCCGCGTGGATTGCCGAAATTGCGCTCGTCGGCGGCGCAGGCTGAGCGAGGGAGCACCTTCGCGGCGCCTCCGCGCAGCGATCGCATCACTCCGCCACTCGGGTCGACGTCCACACTGCCGTCGCTCGCTCGTGCGACGCTCAGGCAAACCGTGTCGGCGCTATCGCCGATGACCTCGTCGAGCAGCGCCCGGAACGCGGTCGTCACGAACAGATCGTCGTTGGCCACCGCCGCGGCGACGAGTGGGGGAGCCGCGTGCTGTGCCGCGCACGCTGTTGCCGCGGTCGTCAAAACGCATGCTGCCGCGATGGCGCGCAGCGTCGTCGAGAGCGTGACGGGACGGACGAAAGAAGAGCTCATCAGTGGAAATGCTAACGTCAGATCGGATGCCGCGGCGCCATACGCGGAGAGAGGACGAATCTACGATGCGGACGTTACGCCCGGGCGTCGCGCGTCGTCCCCACGTTGCCATGTCGCGACGCCAGAGAATTGATTGTCCGCACGAGCGCCGCCCGGGTATGGCGGTCTGTTTACACTGTCTCCACGCGAACCGCGTCGCCACGCGCGCGCGTCGCCAGCGAGCCGTAATGCGCTTCTCGCTCTGGACGATGGGCCTCGCCGTCGTCGGGATCGTCGCCGCTACAGGAGCGGGGGCGGTGGGGAAGCATGCGGAACCGCCGAGCGCCGCTCGGCCGACACCGAAGCCGGTCGTCGCCAAGGCAGCGACTGTGATCTCCGACACAACGCTCGCAGTCGCGGGCACGGTGCTGCAGCAGGGCAGTGTCGCGAGCGCTCCCGTGCCGACGCCTGATAGCGCGCAACGTCGGCCACTCGCCGCCACCGCTTCTGTTGCCGCGGGAACCGTCGTGGACTCGGT
>QHUV01000417.1 GCA_003222065.1 Gemmatimonadota bacterium
TGACGCTCGCCGTCCAATGGGACACCGTCTACGTCCCCCTCAAAATTGCCGTCGCGCCGAGCTACAACACCAAGGTCACGGCCGAGGTCGCGCGCCCGATCGTCGGAAAGTATCAAGTGCATTTCGAGGCGCCGCCGCCCGCGCCGGCTGATACGACGGTGATCCCGGAGTCCGACACGCCGCCGACGAACCTGACCTTCACGATTCGCTACGAGGGCAGCGAGCTGCGTGCCGTGATGGATCCGCCAATGGCGAAGACAGAGAGCGGATACACCGACTGGGTACTCATCCCCGCGCGGGGGAGCTACTTCTACCTCGGGCGAATGGACGGTGGTCAGCTCGTCGAGATCTTCGACTTCGCGACCGTCCGCTTCACGATCGCCGGCGATCGCGCCACCGGCTTCGAGGAGCGCATGCAGAACGACCAGCTCCTCGGCACTGGCAAGCGCGTGCCGTGAGCTAGGTGCTGGCCGTCGTGAGGCGACAAATGCGTATAAGGAAGTGGCGATCTCGCTAGGTTCCTTCCTTGACCGCATTACACAAAGCGCTATGCCTAAGGCGGCTTGCGCTCTACGCTCAACGCTCCACACACTCATGACGATCCGACTCTTAGCCCGTCTTGCAGCGCTCTTGATGCCGATCGCGTTCGTGCTGAGTTGCTCGAGCAGCACCTCGGCAGACAGCGACAACCGGTTTACCGGCAAGTTCAGTCTCGTCAGCGCTGATGAGCAAGCACTGCCCGCCACCGTCTTCGACGGAATCATCACCGCCGATCCCTCCCCGTCCTTCCACCTTCGCATCATCGCGACAAGCGGGTCCTTCACGCTCAACGCCGTCGGTCATTACGAGCAGCGCGTCGAGCACGACGCGATCATCGACGGCGCGTTCAACGGCCGCCTGACGCGGGCCGATCGCGGTGAGTGCAGCCGCGCCGGCACTCAGCTGCAGTGCTCCTCGAGCTTCATCCAGGGCGTCGAGTTCACCGCCACGATCGCGGCGTCGAAGATCACCATCGCTCAGGATCTTTCCGGCGAAGGCCACGTCGCGACGTATCGTTACGACTGGACATCGGCGCAGTAGTCACCGGTGTCGACCGCGACGGGCGGCGCTACTGACAAAACCCTGCCACATCGCTTACACGAATCGGCTATCACAAGCCGTCTCGTGGCGACAATCATTGTGCGCCGTCAGTGTGCGCCATCAGCGCGATCGCCGCCACCGTAATTGAGTGTGCACTCATGCTGCCAGTTGGCGTCCTTGCTCTCGCCATCGCTCTTCAGCAGGCTGTTGCGTCCCAGCAGCCGAGGTCCCTGCCGACGACGGAGGCGGTTGCCGCCGACACCGGGACAATGCGCCATGCGAACGGACGCACTCCAGCCCTGGCCTTTGCGATGCGGGTGCCAACCAATGCCAGTCGAATCAGTGTCGACGGGCGGCTCGACGAGCCGATCTGGGCCCGTACGCGAGTCATGACGAACTTCTCGCAGACAGCGCCGAGTGAAGGCAGTCCCGCGACGGAGCGCACCGAGGTTCGCATCCTGTACGACGATGAAGCGCTCTACGTCGCCGCGCGCCTGTTCGACTCCGACGTCGCCGGCATTCGCTCGCAACTGGCGCGACGCGACGCGCCGACCGAGGCCGACCTGTTCGAGGTGGCCTTTGATTCGTATCACGATCACAACACCAGCTTCGTCTTCGGCGTCAACCCGAGCGGCGCCAAGCGCGATCGCCTCGTCGGCAACGACGGTCTTTCATCCGACGACGGCTGGGATCCGGTCTGGACCGTCGCGACGCGCATCGACTCCGTCGGATGGACCGCCGAGTTTCGCATTCCCTTATCACAGCTCCGCTACTCGACGGCGCGATCGCAGGTGTGGGGAGTGAATTTCTTCCGTCGTATTCATCGCAAGGCCGAGACGACCGTCTTCGCCTATTCATCGACGAGTGACCGCGGTTATTCGTCGTTCTTCGCGCACCTGCACGGCATCGAGAACCTTCCGCGATCCCGCCGCCTCGAGCTGGCTCCGTACGCCGTGACGAAACAGGAGCGCATCGATCCGGGCGCGGCGAACAATCCGTTCAACGACGGGTCCCGCCAAAAGTGGAGTGTGGGTCTCGACGCCAAGTACGGCGTCACGTCAGGCCTAACGCTCGATGCGACGATCAATCCGGACTTCGGCCAGGTCGATGCCGACCCGGCGTTCGTCAACCTGACGGCCTTCGAACAATTTCTTTCCGAGCGACGGCCGTTCTTCGTCGAGGGCGGCGACATCTTCAACTTCAACACCACGAGCCAGCTTTTCTATTCTCGACGGATCGGCCGCGCACCGCAGGGCGTCGCCGACTCGCGCGGTGGATTCGTCGATCAGCCCGATCACGCGGAAATCGCTGGCGCCGGCAAGCTGTCCGGGCATGTCGGTCCGTGGTCGGTCGGCATCCTCGATGCGACGACATCGGCCGCGCATGCCGAGATCGACTCGTCAGGCAGACGATTCAAGGACGAGGTCGAGCCGTTGACGAACTACTTCGTCGGACGGCTTCGTCGAGACTGGCGCGGCGGCGCCGATCAACTGGGCTTCTTCACGACGGCGGTCAACCGTGCCATCGACACGCCCGCTCTCGACTTCCTTCGCACCTCGGCGTACGTAGGCGGCGTCGATTTCGGACACCGCTTCGCGGGGAATCAGTACAATCTCACCGGCTCGTTCGTCACGTCACGCATCGCCGGGGACACGCTCTCTATTCAGCTCGCGCAGCAGGCATCGAGTCGCTATTACCAGCGACCCGATGCGAAAACCAATCGATACCGGCCGTTGGCAACGTCGCTCGACGGATGGAGCGGGATGGTCAACCTCGGGAAGGAAGCGGGCGTGTACCAATTCGGACTCACCGGCAGCGCGACGTCGCCGGGCTTCGAGGTCAATGATGCTGGGTTCCAGACGTCGGCGGACGACATCGAGTTCTTCGCGTTTGGGAATCGCCGCTGGACGACTCCCGGCAGAGTATTCAAGTATGCGTTTGCCGGGAACAACGTTCGTTATGCACGGAACTTCGACGGCGTGCGCGATGCCGTGCAGTATAACGTGAATCTCTCCGGCATATTCCTGAACAACTGGAACGCCGATGCACATTTCTCGATTGCGCCGCGAGTTCAGTCGCCCGTGTTGACGCGTGGTGGGCCGTTGGCGGCGAAGCCGGCGTTCTGGAACGTCAGCGGCGGCGCCGGCACGGACACGCGACGAATCCTCGCGACGTACGAGGGCGCGTACTATTCGCATAACGAGATTGGTGGCTGGGGCGCGGGCTGGTTTGCGTCGATCGATATGCGGCCCACGCAGGCCGTCACCGTGTCCGTGCAGCCGTCGTACAGCGTCTCCGACAGCAAAGTGCAGTACATCACCTCGGAAGCTGACGCGACGGCGACGAGGACGTTCGGCGGTCGATACGTGTTCAGCGAAGTGAAACAGAATACGCTTGATCTCACGACGCGGCTGAACGTCACCTTCCGTCCCGATCTGTCGCTGCAAT
>QHUV01000283.1 GCA_003222065.1 Gemmatimonadota bacterium
ACAGTGTCCTGCGCCGCCTTGACGGCGATGCCGACGATTGGCAGCAGTCCCTGTCCGACGGCAGCTTTATCCGCCCCCGCGGCCACGGAGCGTCGCGCCCAGGCCAGCGCGCTGTCTGTCTGCTTCAGATCGCCATACGTCACCAGCACGAACTGAATGCCGTTCTCGACTTTTGGATTGATCGCCACGGCGCGCTTTGCCGCATCCAGCGATTGCTGAAGCTGGCCCGACTTCCGCAGCGTCTGGGCGTAGAGCATGTACAGCTCGGCACTAGCCGGATACTTCTGCACCGCACGCGCGGCGTACTGCGACGCGACCTGCGGCTGGCTATCGGCCGATGCGATCGCAATCAAGCGCGTGTAAAGATCCGCGTTCGCTGCCGCTGTATCGGTTTTCATCCACTCTTCGCCAGCTGCCAACGCCTTCTTGTAATCCTTCGCGCTGGCGTACAGGAGGAAGCGCATGCGCAGCAATTGCGGATCGCCGGGGTTGTCCTGCAGCATCTCATTTACCATGGGGAGCGCCAGCTCGGGCTTGTTCATCGCGCCGAGCATCCCAAGGAGCTGCTGACGCACCGTTGGGTCGAGCCGACCAAGGCGCACCATTACCTGCACCGCTCGCGCCGAGTCAGCCGGCGTCCCTTTCGCCATATAGGCATCGACCGCATTGCGCATCGCAAGGGAGTTCGTCGAGTCGGTGCGAATGATCTGTTCGGCCACGCGAAGCACAGAATCCGGGCCGCTCTTGCCGTACTGGTAGGCCGACATCAAGCAAAGACTCGACAGCGTGCTGTTGGCGTCCTTTGCCAGACCCGCCCGCGCCGCGGCTGCCGCTTCCGCCCACTTCTGATCGCGAAGCGCCGTCTCGCAGCGACGGTACTCGGGGAGCGCCTTACGCGCGTCGCTAAGCTCGCGCTCGACCTTTCTTGCGGCATCGCCCGCGTCCTTGGCCTCGATGCTGGGCAACGGTTGCGCGAGCGACACGTCGCGAGCAAGCATGAGTCGCGCGTCAGCATGCAGACCGCCTGGCGTCTTTGTCGCCGTGCAGTCGAGGATCTCATCGGCGCGCATCAACTTCGCGAGCTCCTTCAAATCGGACACGCTGAGCGCCGAATCGGCCTTGTAGCCAGACGACGTGAGGTAGTTGTTGATGTCGTTCCGTGACAGCACGTAGAGCTGCCGCACTGAGTTCTCTTGCTGCACCCGGCTGCGTACCGCCTCAGCGACATCAACACCGAGCGTAGTGCTCGCGGTTGGAGTGTGGCAGGTAGCGATCAGAATGCGCGGTGTATCGGCGCCGGGCTGCTGACCGCCGCTTCGTTGCGCCCGAACGACCCGCGGTGCGCTTATCGCGGCAATCGCGATTGCGCCGGCCGCTGTGAGCACACGGCGTCGAGTTGCCATCACTGTCGGAGCTCCTCCCAAACGTTGACGAGAATTACCCGAGATCGACCCGAAATGATCCCTCATGTAACCTCAACCTGCCTGCCTGCATAACCAGTGCGTCTCTACTCGTTGAGCAACCGCAAAGCATGGGCGAAGAGGGACTCGAACCCCCGACATCCCGCGTGTAAGGCGGGTGCTCTAACCAACTGAGCTATTCGCCCTCTCGAGCGCGCGCCAACAATTCACGCTGACGCGCGCGCCGCGGGTGGTTCCGTCGCTCGACATCGATGAGGTGGGCGGGCGCCCACTTATGCTGCACGCGCAAATCAGGATTTGAGGATGGCGAGCGGTACGAGCACGCAGTAGCCGGCTACCAGCAGTAATGGAGCGATTGTTTCACCGCCTCGGGCCAAATCCGCATAGCCGGCGATGAGGACTAGTACTGCCGCGCCCCACCACATGAAGCCTCTGGTCCGCGTGCTAGTCTCGCTATTAGCCATAAGGCCGTAGTGTAGGCCGGCCGGAAATGGCTGTCAAGCGACGTGACGAAGCGAAGTTACGTGAATTCAACGTTAAGCTTCGATGAACGCGTGCTCAGCGCTCCTCTTCTGGCTCGAGCAACGCGTCGAGAACGCCGGCTGATTCCGCCTCTGCCGCGGTGTCCGCGGCAACCAGCGCTGCCATTCTCTGCCGGTCGCGACGCCGCCGAGCGAGGTAAAGCGGCGTAATGATCAGCAGCACAACGATGCTGCTGAATGTCAGATCGCCGAAGAGCGCGAGGGCGCCGTAGTGGCGACGCGTTCGCTGCCGCCACTCCTGCTCGAAGGAGCTGAGCGTAACGCCGAACGCGGCGCGCATCGCCTTGTCGAGGGAGCCTGTCTCCTTCCAGTACTGTAGGAGAAGGGTGAGACCGCGTCCCGTGTCGATCGATGCGAGGTCATCCACCGCACGATAGGCGAGCGCATACGCCGCTTGCGCGCTCGTGACACCCTCCGTGAATCGATCATCGAGCTCGTCGAACGTTGGCATCCCGCGCAACGCGAGCGCGAAATTCGCCGCGAGGACTTCGTTGCGCATCAACTCGCGCGCGGCGTAGCTGGCATAGCCTTCGTCGAACCAGCGAGGTGCCAGGTCGTCGAGGTATTCGTGCAGGGCGAGATGCGCGAGCTCATGACGAAGGACCTCGAACGGATTGCCGGCATCCGACCCTGCCGTGTGTCCTTGCATCACGATGCGACGTGAATCGGGAAAGGCGAGCGCCGCGCCCCATTCCGGTGCTCCGACACCGGCCCACTCTCGAAAGCGTCGCGCATCGGGCGCGATGGCAATCAGGACGTGCTGCCGGGGGCGCGGGAGTCCGGGGAAGCTATCGGTCGTAAGCGCGCGACCCAGGAGAGCGCCGGCCAACTTCGCATCGCCGGGGAAGCAGACGATGGTGAATCGGCCTCGCTCCAGGCGTGTAGGCGCTTGGGCGTGCAGCGCTGGGCGTGGTGCGTAGAGCGAGAGGAAAAGCAGGGCGGACAACGCACGACGTTTAGCGCTCAACGCCCAACGCTTCACGCTCGACGCTCTACGCTCAACTACGGCTCTCCCCCCTGCTCTACCGTCGCCAAGACCTCCGCGCAGCGTTTGCCCCATGGATTGAACTTGTTCGCCGCGAAGCCGTTCTTCCACGTCTCGATCGCCTCGTCACGCTGGCCGTTGAACCAGAAAGCCCGGCCAAGCTCGAAATACGCCTCGATCAGCCCTGGACCAAGCGCGATCGTCTTGCGGAAAAATGTCTGCGCGTCCTCGAACATGTCGCGCTCGAGATAGACGAGGCCCAGATAGAAGTGGGCATAGAGCGTCGCCTTCTTGTCGTTGCCCAGCCTGATGGCGCGCGAAAGATGCTCGATCGCCTCACCAAAGATGCCCTTCTTCAGGCAAATGTAGCCGACGTTGATGCGTGCGAGGGCGTTCTGCGGCTGGCGCATCAGGACCTTCTGGAACATCAGCAGCGCGTCGTCGTACTTCTCCTGCAGCATCAGCGCCCACCCCAGCAGCGCCTCCGTCTGCGGATCGTTAGGCGAAAGCTCGAGGGCCTTGCGTAGCGCGAGCTCCGATCCGCCGTGATCGCCGAGAGAAAGCTTGCTCCAGCCTTTCTCGATGAACGTCGATGCGCCGATGTGATCGGCGTGCACCACCGGCCGCTCGCCACTGAATTGCGGTGCGTTCGACGGCACC
This sequence comes from Gemmatimonadota bacterium, assembly GCA_003222065.1. Classification (GTDB taxonomy): domain Bacteria; phylum Gemmatimonadota; class Gemmatimonadetes; order Gemmatimonadales; family Gemmatimonadaceae; genus AG2. Next base: position 3,609 of record QHUV01000283.1, read on the forward strand.
GCCGCGTGCGTGCCTGAGTTGTCTCCGTTCCCGCCGCCATGTTTCGCGCGGAGCGTTTTCCAGCGCTCGACGAGCTGCTTCACGTCATCGCGCAACGCGCTCAACTCGCCGATCTCCTGCTCGAGTTGCTTGAACAGCGCGCCAATGTCTCCCTTGAGCGCGTCCAGCTCCCGCCCCGCGCCTTGGCCAGCGAGCCGCGCCTCGAGCGCTCCGTACCGCTCACGCCACGAGACCGCGGACGCGTTAGGCATCGACGACGGCGCCGCCGGCGAGCGGCGTCCCTCGCGCGCCTCCGAGCTCGAGCGCGATCCGCTCCGTGGTCGAGAGGAGCTGCTCGACGTCGAGGACGATGATCAGCCGCTCCCCTTCGCCGCGCCGCACGATGCCCTTCAAGTACTCGCCGGCCAGCCCACGAAAGAACGACGGTGCCGAGGAGATGCTGCCTCCCTCGACCGACGAGACCTCGACGACCGAATCGACGACCACGCCGATCCAGTCACCGCGCGCATT
>QHUV01000284.1 GCA_003222065.1 Gemmatimonadota bacterium
GAACGCGCCAACCACGGCAAGGTCCGGTCGCGAGGGTCGGACGCTGGCAGGGGTGATGATAGGATTCTCAGAGGCCCTTTGCACTCGAGGAAGCTTCGCACTTCGCTCGCGCATCTGGGAAGTCATTGCGGTTGCGGTTTGAGCGAGGATTCTTCTGATTGAGCTAGGGGGAACATCATCATGGCCGACAAACCGTTTATCGCCCGCGGTTTCCATAGCCGCCGCCCGACGGCACCGCAGGACCGCCTGCCGCCCGGGCAATATGAGACGCGGGATTTTCCGGTGCTTTCCGCCGGTCCAACTCCACGCGTACCGCTCGCAACATGGCATTTCACCGTTCGAGATTCGACTGGCCGCTCGGTGAAGTGGACGTGGGAAGAATTTCAGAAGCTGCCGCATGAAACGCCGACCGTCGACATCCACTGCGTTACGAAGTGGTCGAAGTTCGATACGAGGTGGGAGGGCGTCTCCGTCGATACGCTGTTGAAGTCCGCGCAAGACGCCGGCCTGGCGGAAGGAAGGTTCGTCGTCGCCTTGTGCGATGGCGGGTACACCACGAACTTGCCCATTGCTGACGTAGCGGGCGGCAAGGCGTGGGTGGCGTTCGGTTACGATGGGGCGCCGCTTCCGGCGGAGCACGGTGGGCCGGCACGTCTCCTCGTTCCGCACCTCTATTTCTGGAAGAGCGCGAAGTGGGTGCGTGGGCTTCAACTGCTGGACCGTGACGAGCCCGGTTTTTGGGAGCAGCTCGGCTATCATGACCGCGGCGATCCCTGGCGAGAGCAACGCTACCAGGGGGATCCCTGAAGTGAGCCAACCAATCGCTGCTCCAGCTGCGCCGAGACTCGAATGGCGCGTCGCGACCGTCATCGAGGTACGAGAGGAGACGCAGCGCGCGCGAACGCTGGTGCTCAACGTGCCGGAATGGCCAGGGCATCGCGCGGGCCAGCATGTCGACGTCAGGCTCGTCGCCGAAGACGGATACCAGGCACAGCGTTCCTATTCGATCGGGTCGGCGCCGGAAGAAAAAACCATTGCGCTCACCGTCGAGCGCTTGGAGGATGGCGAGGTGTCGCCGTATCTGATCGACGTGCTGCGCCCCGGCGACGGCCTCGAGCTGCGCGGGCCGATCGGCGGCTATTTCGTGTGGGACGTCGCGCAGCGCGGACCGCTGCTGCTCGTTGCCGGTGGCTCTGGCATCGTACCGCTGATGGCGATGGTTAGGCACCACATGCTCGCGGACGACAAGACACGAGCCCGCGTTCCCGTTAGGCTACTCTATTCGGCGCGCCGCTGGGACGACGTCATTTATCGCGACGAGCTCGCGCGTGTCGCCGAGCGGCCGGAGGTCGAAGTCAGCTTCACGCTCACCCGCGACGCCCCGAGCGACTGGGTGGGATATCGGCGGCGCATAGATCGCGCGATGTTACAGGACGTGTGCTGGCCCGCCGCCGAGACGCCACGCGCTTACGTGTGCGGGCCGACGCCGCTCGTCGAATCGGTGGCGACGCTGCTCGTGGAGGCTGGCTACGATCCGATGCGGATTCGCACCGAGCGCTTTGGACCAACGGGATCATAACGGCATACGTCGTTAGGCTTTGTCTATCTTCTGGAGGTCGAGATGCAGGTGGAACAGATGCGACTCGACGGAAACGCCGCCGGCGGGATGTTGCGTGAACTGTTCGCGCGTGACGTGACGGCAGCGCTCGCGACTTGCGGCGGTTGTGGAAAGGTCGGCCCCGTCGGGGCGCTCCTCGAATACGGGCACGGCATGGGCGTCGTCTTGCGCTGTCCGAGCTGCGACACGGTGATGGTCCGTCTGGTCCATGCGCCGGGCTGGTTGCGACTCGACGTGTCCGGAACGTCAGTCCTCGCTATTCCAGACACCATTTCAGTTTCTTGATCGCGGAAGGCCGGTTGTCTCGAGCATCCCGTGTGTCAATTCAAAGTTGCTATTGGACGTGCGGGTGTTAGTTTTAAGGAGCGATACACGCGCATGACGCGTGGACAAGTTCCGAACGACTCTGGGGCCTGCCAATGCGAGCAGGCCCTTTTTTATTCCCTCGCCGTCGCTGGCCAGCGGACATCACGCGTTAGGCACGGCGTCGTCTGCGGCCCGTGCTCCGGTTCGCGCACGCTCGCCCTCCCTCTCTCGTGAGGCTTCATGTATTCCACGACCATTCTACTTGTGCAGCCGGAGACCAGTTCCGGCGTATACCTCCGCACCCGGCTCGAGACCAAGGGCTACACGGTCGTCGAGGCCCCGGACACGACGACGGCAATGAACATCGTCAATGGTTCCGAGATCGCGCTCGTCGTGACAGAGCTCTACCTCCGCACCGGAAAGTCTCGCTGCCTGGCTCGGACCATCGGCCAATCACCAGCGCTTCGCCGCACGAAGGTCCTTGCCTACACGAAGCACGGGAAGCGTGAGGACCGAGCATGGGCCCGGCGCATCGGCGCCGACGGCTACGTCATCACCCGCTCGGGCGAAGACCGATTTCTCGAGGTCGTCGATCACCTCATGGAAACGCCCTCCACGCCTCGTCGCGGTCGGTCGTCCGACGCCACCAAGGAGTAGCGAATTGCCACCCGCCGGCGGTGGAGCGGCAGCGTCCGCTCGCGCCGCCGGTCCGTGTTTAGGATCTTGCAACAGCTGGCGAGTGGCGCGTCCGCCGCTCCCTCAGGCGCCTGGCGCGCTTTCGCGCCTTCGTGCCCGAGCCCTCTCCGGTCAGTCTGCTCCCGCGCTCGTGAGAAGGGCACCATGAATCGGCCAATGAGCGATACAGCGCTCGAACGTAGCCTCGAGGAGCTCATCGACGCTCAAGATCTCCGCTCCGTCATCGTTGCCGCGCTCGCGGCTCGTCCCGTGTACGAACAGGCGCTGCGGCGCGGCGTGTGGACCTATGTTCGCGCCGAACAGAGCGCGGGGGTATCGCCCGGACACGTGATTCTGGCATTGACCGCGCTGGTCGACGCCGCGGACATCACGCCGGTCTCTGTTCGCCGAGCCCTCACGCATCGAGTCGTGCTCTGGTGCGTCGAAGCGTACTTCGGCCACCTTGGCGGCGGAGACATTCGCGACGCACTCCAGGTCGCGACTCCCGCAGACCAGCGATGAGCATTTGAATTGACACCGCGGGCGGCTTTCGCTCGCCAACTCCCCGAACGTGAGGTTCAGATGAAAGAAGGAACGATCGAGATGGAAGGCACCGTCTCGGACGTCTTGCCGAGCGCCATGTTCCGCGTCGACCTCGAGAACGGGCATAAATTGTTGGCGACGACAGCGGGCAAGATGCGGCGCTTTCGCATTCGCATCCTCGCCGGCGATCGCGTGACGGTCGAGGTATCACCGTACGATCTCACTCGGGGTCGCATCACCTTCCGTCACAAGTGAGCGATTCAGGGACTCGTACGGGCCGACGGTAGTCCGCTCGTCGTTGGCATGTCTCCGGCGCTAGCCGGTCGGCGTCGCCTGCCAAGTGCCGCCGCCGTGGATACATTGGCTCATCGCCGACCGTAGCGGAGACTCAAGGATGGCGCGAAATCCGTGGCCCGGTGTCGTCGCCGTAATTGTCGCAATCGCGGTTGCAGACTGCCGATCGAAGCCGGCTCCGGTGGAAGAGCTGTTCTCGACGAGAATGTTGGGCCTCAGCTACCTGCAG
>QHUV01000285.1 GCA_003222065.1 Gemmatimonadota bacterium
TCCTGCCATCACGATGCGAGCGTTCTGAGATCTCGACGTCGACTGACGAGCCCAGCTCAGAGCGATCAGCTTAGAGCCATCAGCTATGAGCAGAAGGTGTTGGTGAATGACAGGAATCACACGACGGGCCCGCAAACACCGGCGGCTGGACAATGGCGCTAGAAAGCGACAGCGTTGGACGGTCGAGGGCGGGTTTCTGGAACCACCGGCGCCACGGCCCGTACAGCCGATGCCCGCGCCCTTCCCGCGCTATTCCGTTTTCCGGACGAGTCATGGTCGAGCCCGAAGTCATTGTCGTTCCCGCCGTCTTCTTGATTCCCTCGCTGGTCATTTTCGCGCGGATGTGGTTCAGGCACAAAGAGAAGATGGCGAGCCTCACCGGCGCATCATCGATCAATCCGATGATCGAGCAGCGACTGGCACGCATCGAGGACACGCTGGAGACCATCGCCGTCGAAGTGGAGCGCATGGGTGAGGGACAGCGATTCGTGACGAAGCTGCTCGCGGACAAGGCGTCGCCGGCTCTACCAGAGGGAGCGAAGAACGGCGGCAGCGGACGGGTGACGACGCCGCATTGAGCACGGAGATGAGCGACGCGACGTCACTCGCGCAGCTCGACGGCATCGTCGAGTTTCTGCGCGCGGCCGAGCGACTCAAGGTCACTCACCGGAGCGCGTACACGTCCGAAGGCCAGGTAGAGAGCGTCGCCGAACATTCGTGGCGGCTCTGTCTGATGGCGCTCGTGCTGCGCGATGCCTTTCCCGACGTGAATTTCGACAAGCTGATCTCGATGTGCGTCATTCACGATCTCGGAGAGGCCATTGGCGGCGACGTGCCGGCGCCGGAGCAAGCACGGCGCCGCGCCGAAGATCCGGCGGCGAGCAAATCCGCGGCGGAGCGCGAAGATTTGCTCGCCGCTGCTCGCGCCGCTTCCTTACCAGCTGCGGGTAGAGATCACCGGCCTCTGGGACGAGTACGAGGCGGGCATCTCGGCGACGGCGCGCGTGGCCAAGGCGCTCGACAAGCTGGAGACGATTCTGCAGCACACGCAGGGAGACAATCCGACTGACTTCGACTACCGCTTCAATCTCGGCTACGGCCGCGCGTTCACGGCCGACCATCCGGTGATCGTTAGGCTACGCGAGATGCTCGACCGCGAAACGTTGCGGTTGGCTGATGTCGGACCAGATCCGAGGAAGACACGGTGAAGCAAGCGGCGAGAGGTGGGAGGACTCTCTTAACTGCCGACACGCAGCTTGAAGACGCGCCGGCCACCGGTTGATACACCATACGAGACGGTCAACGGACCGAGTGGTGTATCGGCCGCGAGGCCGCCGTCGGCGCCGGTAATCCAGCCTCGAGCGCGCGAGCCTAACGACGCTGAATCGCCGAGGAGACGCGTGACGCCGCGGCCGACGTCGAGGCGCCAGTAGAGTGGGCCGACGAGGGCGTGTGAAAGGGCGGCGCTGACGAAGGCGGCACGATCGCCGCGGCGCTCGCCGGTCATGAGTCCGGGGAAGCCACCCGTGCCGCCGAGCACGAGTTGCGCGGAGAGCGGTATGTCGCGACCAGCGCCTAACGCGCCACGCGTGCGCAGCTGGAATCCACGTCGTTCGACGATCAGATCGGCATTGGCCAGTGCACGGCGGTATTCGTTCGTCCACAGCAGCTCGCCGGTGATGGCCGGAATCGAGCTCTGATCGGGACCGGTCGTGCGGACGCCAAAGAGCCGTGCCGCGCGAACGAGCGCTCCGGTTGCATTCCGGGCATGGCTCCCCGGCGTGGTCGCGTTTTCCCACCATAAGTGCTCGATAGGCCCCAGCGCGCTCTGCCATCCGCCGCCGAAGGCTGCGGACGCGCCCGCAAAGGCGAGGAGATCGCGCGTCGCCGGTCGAGCGAGCTCGTGGCCGGCTGCGTCGTACAGGCGTACCGTCTCGCGCATGCCGGTCAGGCTGACGGCCGGCCGCATCAGGTCGCGCGTGAGCATCGACCATGGGGGCTGATCGGTGCGTGGATCCGGAAGCCGCTCAGTCACGCTGCCGGGGTGCGCGGCGTTGGCGGTTCGCAACGAGTGACGGCGAAGAGCAGCGCCAACGAGAAGCAACTGCTGCCGCCATTCGCCGACGCTGACGGCGCCGCTCACGGCAACGCGGTCTTGGGCGAGCGCCGTGTTCGCGGAACTGAGCGAGGCGCGCACGCCGTCGTGGTTGTCATAGGTCAGGCCGACTCCCGCGATCCGGCCAGGCGCGACGGCGGCGACGGGCGCGAACGTCACCGGCGAAGGGTCTGTTGATAAGTTGCTCAACGTGTCGGCGCGGGCGCGCTCGGGATTCAGCCAGACGCTCTCGTAGACGCCCTCGTCCATGAGGCGCGCCAAGCGGTCGGCGATCCGGCGCTCCTCGCTCGCCGATGGCCCGCTGGCGCGCCGCGGCACCGTCACACGCCGGGCCGTGACGGTCGCGGGACACGCGCCGAATGTTTCTTGCGCCGCCCGGTATCCGGCATCGCGAAGCGATGTGATCGCCTCGTGCGTGAAGTTGAGCAGTCCGTACTCGTCGACCGCGGGCCGGACGGCGACGTCGCCCGGTGCGAGCGCGTATGGCGCCTGCGTGAACAGGAAGTCCAGCAGATAGCCCAGCATCCCAGTCGTCGATCGGACGTCGTTGGTCCGCCCGGCGATGGCGCCGACGTCGGAGACGATCACCCGCGTCACGCTCGCCTCGCGCGCCACGTTCACCGGCACGTTCGCCGAGAGTCCGCCGTCGATGAGCATGTGCTCATCGTGGGCGACGGGAGCGAACACGATCGGGATCGCGGCGCTGGCGCGCACGGCCTGCGCGAGGTCGCCGCCGCGGAGCACGACCGGCGCGCGGCTCCGCATGTCCGTCGCCACGGCGACGAACGGCGTCGGCAGCCGGGCGAAGTCGCCCCCCGCCGCCATGTTCGGGCGGAGCAAGAGTTGATCGAAGAGCGCGTTGACCTGACGCTCGCGCGCCGCTGGGCTTTGCAAACGGACAGCCGCGCCAGACTGCTCGACGACGAACGCCGGAGCTTGCGTCACGACCGGGGACGCGAGGTCGCCACCGGTAGTGAACGCGACGGGCGGATAGCGTCGAAAGAGCTCCTCGAGCGGCAAGTGCCTGACGAGCGAGTCGAGCTGCTTTCCGGACATACCTCCGGCATAGAGCGCGCCGACGAGCGCGCCGATGCTCGTACCGACGACGAGACTGGGGCGAATGCCGAGGCTGTCCAAAACCTCGAGCACGCCGATGTGTGCGATGCCATGCGCGCCGCCGCCGGACAGGACGAGCGCGACGGATTCCGTGGGCGCGGCATTGCCGAGGCTGCACGCCGCGGCAGCACCGGGCCGCGTGCCCGCCACCGGCTGTTGCGCGCGGAGCGCTGAACTAGCGAACGTAAGCAGCAACAGCGACAGCGCGCGGCGTTGCCTGGATACAGAGAGCATTAGCTTAGGAACAGCATGGGCACGGTAATCTCGCAGGTCACAACGGTTGACGTCGAGTTGCGCATCAACGCAACGACGAGACAACTAGCCCTCGATCCACGCACGACGTTGCTCGACGCGCTGCGTGAGCATCTGGACCTCACCGGTACGAAGAAAGGTTGCGATCACGGCCAATGCGGCGCGTGCACTGTCCACGTCAATGGGCGCCGCGTGTTGTCCTGTCTCACCCTGGCCGTCGCCGCGCAGGGGAAGGACATCACCACTATCGAAGGTGTGGCCGATGGCGACCAGTTGCATCCGATGCAGCAAGCCTTCCTCGATCACGACGGCTTTCAGTGCGGCTATTGCACCTCCGGGCAGATCATGTCCGCGCTGGCGCTCTTGCGGGAGCCATGTGGAGCTAGTGATGACGAGGTCCGCGAGTGCATGAGCGGGAATCTGTGCCGGTGCGGCGCGTACTCGAATATCATCGCCGCGATTCAGGACGTGCGCGCGACTCACGCGCACGAGGCGTAGCGCGATGCAGCCTTTCACCTATACGACCGTCGCCGACGCGAATGCCGCGACACGGCTCGCGGTCGCTGATCCGCGGGCTCGATGCTGTCTCAGGCGGTGCTCGCTGGCGCATCGGGTCAAGTCCGCAACATGGCGACGACGGCGGGCAACCTACTCCAGCGCACGCGCTGCTTCTACTTCCGGGATACCGCGACGCCGTGCAACAAGCGTGAGCCAGGCTCCGGCTGCTCGGCGCTCGACGGATACAATCGCATCCATGCCGTACTCGGGACGAGTGCGCACTGCATCGCGACGCACCCGTCGGACATGGCGGTCGCGCTCGTGGCTCTGGACGCGCGCGTGCGCGTGGTCGGGCCCGCGGGCGAGCGCGTCGTTTCGCTCGGTGCGCTCCACCGTCTTCCCGGCGACCGTCCCGATCGCGAGACGACGCTCGAGCCGGGCGAGTTGATCATCGCCGTCGACGTCCCACCGCTCGCTTTTGCGTCGCGCTCGTTGTACCTCAAGGTGCGCGACCGGGCGTCGTTTGCGTTCGCTCTCGCGTCGGCCGCGGTCGCGGTCGACGTCCGCGACGGAACGGTGCGCGACGCGCGAATCGCGTTAGGCGGCGTCGGCACGAAGCCCTGGCGCGCGGCGGGGGCCGAAGAGGCGCTGCGCGGCCGGCGCGCCGGTCGCGACGCCTACCGCGCTGCCGCCGACGCGGCGCTCGCCGGCGCCGTGCCGCGCGCCCACAATGCCTTCAAGATCGAGCTCGCCAAGCGTACCCTTGTGCGTGCCCTGCTGCGCCTGGAGTCGCGATGACGTCGCCTAACGAGCCACGCACGACCGGCGCCGTCGGCGCGCCGATCAATCGCGTCGACGGGCGGCTCAAAGTCACCGGCGCGGCCCGCTACAGCGCAGAGATTCCCGTCGACGACCTGGCGTACGGAGTGATCGTGCAAAGCACGATTGCGCGCGGCACGATCGACCGCATCGACGCCGGCGAAGCGGAGCAACTTCCCGGCGTAATCGCCGTCATGACGCCGCGGAATGCGCCGAAGCTGGAGAGTCTACAGAAGTTCGAGCGCGAGGGGAGCAAGGGTTCCCGCCCCACGGGGCGCGCGCTGTCGTTGCTCCAGAATGACAGCGTTCACTACAACGGCCAGCCCATCGCCCTCGTCATCGCCGAAAGCATCGAGGTGGCGATGCACGCGGCGTCGCTCGTGCGCACGACGTACCGTGTCGATCAGCCGACAATAGACATGGCAACGGCGCTCCCCTCCGCGTATCCCTCGACGGAGAAGATTTACGGTCGCGAGCCGCCGGCGACCCAGCGCGGCGATCTCCAGGCAGGTCTCGCCGCTGCCGACGTCCGTCTCGACGTCGTATATACGACGCCGATGGAGACGCACAATCCGATGGAGATGCATGCCACCATCGCGGCGTGGGACGGTGACAAGCTGACTCTGTGGGACGCGACGCAAAACGTGCACGGCGTGCGCGGCACGATCGCGAAGACGTTGAGCATACCCCCCGAACAGGTGCGCGTCATCTCGCACTTCATCGGCGGCGCGTTCGGTGGGAAAGGCTCGGCGTGGTCACACGTCGTCCTCGCCGCCTTGGCGGCGCGCGAGGTGCGCCGGCCGGTGAAGCTCGTGCTGACGCGGCGTCAGATGTTCGGGCCAGTCGGCGGCCGTCCCCACACGGTGCAGCACGTCACGCTCGGCGCGGCCCGGGACGGAACGCTGACGGCGCTACGTCATGACAGCACGTCGAGCACCTCGACGATCGAGGAATGGGTCGAGGCGGCGACGCTGGCGACGCGAATCCTGTACGATTGCCCTAACGAGGAGACGAGCCACCGTCTCGTCAGGCTCAATGTCGGGACGCCGACGTTTATGCGCGCGCCTGGCGAGGCAAGCGGAATGTTTGCCCTCGAATCCGCGCTCGACGAGCTGTCGTACGAGCTGCGGATGGATCCGATCGCGCTCCGACTCAAGAACTATGCTGAGGCCGATCCGGAGAGTGGCAAGCCATGGTCGAGCAAGTCGCTGCGGCAGTGTTACGCGTTAGGCGCGGAGCGTTTCGGCTGGGCGCGGCGGACGGCCGAGCCACGCTCGATGCGCGACGGCGATCAGCTCGTCGGGTTGGGGATGGCGACGGCGACCTATCCGGTGCGGCGCATGCCGGCGTCGGCGGACGCGTGCATCTATCCCGATGGACGCGCCGTGATCAAGGCGGGTTCGCACGATCTCGGGACGGGCACATATACGATCCTCACGCAGCTCGCCGCCGACGCGCTCGGCATTCCCCTCGGGTGCATTCGCGTCGAGCTGGGCGACACCGATCTGCCGCAGAACCCAATCTCCGCCGGCTCGATGACGGTGGCGAGCACCGGCTCAGCGGTGCACCTCGCCGCGATGGCGGCCCGTGAGAAGCTCATCCAGCTCGCGGTCACCGATCCGCGCTCGCCGCTTCACGTCGCGCAGCACGGAGCTGTCGAGATTGCCGGCGGCCGCCTAACGCTTCACGGCGACGTCGATCGCGGTGAGTCGATCGAAGAGCTACTCGCGAGAAATGGTGGCCAACCGATCGAGGGGCGCGCCGACGCCAAGCCTGGCGACGAGACGCAAGTCTACTCGATGCACGCCTTCGGCTCTATCTTCGCCGAGCTGCGCGTCGACCCGGATTTGGGAACCGTGCGCGTGGGGCGGCTCGTCGGCGCATATGCAGCCGGGCGGATCCTCAACCCAAAGACCGCGCGCAGCCAGTTGATGGGGGGCATTACATTCGGCATGGGCATGGCGCTCATGGAGCACACGATCACGGACCTGCGCTCCGGCCGGTACGTGAACGCGGACATCGCCGAGTATCACATTCCGGTCCATGCCGACGTGCCCGGGATCGAGGTATTTTTTGTCGACGAGCATGACGAGCATGTCGATCCGATCGGCGCGAAGGGCCTCGGTGAGATCGGCATGACGGGCGTCGCGGCGGCGATCGCCAACGCGGTCTTTCACGCGACGGGCGTGCGCGTGCGCGATCTCCCGATCACGCTCGACAAGCTGCTCTGATGAGCATTTTCTGAAGTTGCTGGCGTTGCATGCTGCTTTCCCTTTCATGAGGCGACGGCCATGAACGGTATGACCGCGGTTCCGCAGCAACGGATGGCGCTTGGACTCACGATCGTTCGCGTCGTCGTCGGCATCGTCTTCATCGCCCACGGCGCACAGAAGCTGTTCGGTTTTGGTCTGAGCGGTATCACGGGTGGCTTCACGCAGATGGGGGTACCGCTCCCGACCCTGTCGGCGCCCGTCGTGACGTTCGTCGAGCTCCTCGGCGGCATCGCTCTCGTGCTGGGTCTGTTCACGCGCATCGCGGCGATCCTCCTGGCGATCGACATGCTCGGCGCGATCGTTCTCGTGCATTTCAAGAACGGCTTCTTCCTG
>QHUV01000018.1 GCA_003222065.1 Gemmatimonadota bacterium
ACGGCAGTCGCGTCGGACTTCCCGGTCTCTCTACCACGACGTGCACGACGGATCCAGGAGTGCCGCGCAAGGCTTTGATCGCCTCGTCCGCCGTCCACCCGCGCGTCGAGCGGCCGTCGATCTCGACGACCCGATCGCCGGTCACGATGCCGGCGCGCTGCGCAGGGGTTCCCGGCAGCGGCGTGACCACGGTGATGGACCCATCGCGCACGTCCATTTGGATGCCCACTCCCGCATAACGACCCGTGGTACTCTCGTTCAGCTTCGCGAGCCGATCGGGCGGGAGGTACACGGAGTGTGGGTCGTGCAGCTCGAGCAGCAGGCCGTCCACCGCCTTCCGGTACAGATCGTCTTCGTCGACGGTGTCGACAAAGGACCTCTCGACGCGGGTGAGCACCTCATTGAACAGTCGGGCTCGCGCCGTTGGGTTGACGGCCGTCCCCGCGTATCCGGCCTGCATCAGCCAGCCACCAGAAACGAGCGCGCTGGCAAATACCGCGGCGACCACTATTGCACGTGACCGCATCTGCTGCTTCTCCTCGAATCGATTTGAGCGCACCCAAGCGAAGGCGCGAACTACGTCTCCAGAGGGAAAGAAGCGGGCCAGCGCTCCCGGAGCACCTCATGCAGTCGCGCGAAAACCTCGCCCTCGCTTCCGCGCGCGTCGACGACGGCGATGGGGCCGCATTCGCGATGATCGTTTTGCCACTCGGCGGTCGCGAATCGGCGGAATTCAGCGGCGACGCGGATGTGAAACGCGTTGGTCGCGCGCTCGATGCGATCGTGCGCGCCACGACGCGCTACGCGCGCGAGACCCTCATCGGCCGGCAGATCGAGCAGCAAGGTAAGATCGGGAGTCAAGCCGGTCGTCGCCATCCGATTCGCGGCCGCGAGATCGGCGTCGGGAATGCCGCGGCCTGCACCCTGATACGCGTACGTGGAGAGAAAGAAGCGGTCGACGAGGACGATCGACCGCGCCTCGAGAGCCGGCCGCAGCACGCGCTCCACCAATTGCGCACGCGACGCCATGAACAAAAGCGCTTCGGCAGCCGGGACGATGTCGGACTCTGGATCGAGCAGGATCCGTCGAATCTCGTCGCCGAGAACCGTCCCGCCGGGCTCGCGCACGGCGACGACTTCGCGTCCACGGGAGAGCAGCCACTCCGACAGCAGTCGCAGCTGGGTGCTTTTCCCGGCGCCCTCAGGGCCTTCGAGAACTATCAACACTGGTTCGGTGCGAATGTGAGGTTTGTAGGTGTTAGGTCTTTCCGGCTAACACCTAACACCTACCACCTAATACCACCTAGCCACCGTCAGAGCGTAATGATGCTGCTCGTCGCCCCCTTCTCGATGCCTTCCAGGATCCAGTCGTTCACTTTTGACATCACCTTGTCGAAATTCTCCTGCGCCACCAGCAATCGCTGATAGCTCGGCTTCGACTGGATCTGGGAGAGCAACGTGTCGAGCTTGCGCTCCATCTCTTCGTTAGGCCGCTCACCGCGCTGGAGCATGCGCTGCGCCTCGAGACGCAGCTGTTCCATCTGCTGAAGCAGCGCGACCGTTTCGCGGTCCTCGTTCAGCGTGTCACTGGCGCGCTTCACTTCCTTGTACTCCGGACTCTGTCCGATGGTGCGGCCCAGGTCCTTCGCTTTGTCCTCGATCATCGGGTCTCCACTGTGAGCGAGAGGCCGCTAGCGACGAGTGGCGAGTACAAAGCGCTCGCGTCCCGTCAAATCCAGGTGAACGCTGACCGCATGATACCGTGTGTCGCGCGCTACGAGCTCGGCGACGAGTGAGGCCCGCCGCGCGTCGACCTCGACTGCCAGGAGCCCGCCGTCAATGAGCGCATCGGCGGCCTCGCGCACGAGTTGCGCCGAAATGTCGAGTCCCTGTCCGCTGCTGAACAACGCGACGGGCGGCTCCCAGTCGCGAACGTCGGCAGGAAGATCCCGCGCTTCATCGAAGGCGATGTAGGGCGGGTTCGACACGACGACGCCCGCTCGCTGCTGCCGCGCTCGTAGCGGCGCGAGGAGTGAGCCGTGCGCGAGTGACACCTCGGCACGCAGAGCGCCGCGCGCGGCGAGGATCCGCCTGTTTGCGTGGGCGACGGCCAGCGCGTCGAGTGAGACGTCGGTGCCGAGCACTTCGGCGAAGTCGCCTTCGCTCGCCAGGGCCAGGGCAATCGCGCCCGACCCCGTACCGACGTCGACAACCAACTCGCGTTGCCCGACCGCACGTTCGAGGACGAGGTCTACGAGCAGTTCCGTCTCCGGACGAGGGATGAGCACACGCTCATCGATGTCGAGCGTCAGATGCCGAAAGTTGGCGCGACCGACGGCGTACGCCAGCGGCGCCCCGCGGGCTCGTTTTTGCGCCGCGGCGCGGGCCCGGGGCCACATTTCACTTTCAACTCGCACGTGCGCGTTCGCAGCGGGCCAAAAGCGCGGTACGTCGTAGAAGGCCGCGATGATCTCTCGCGCCTCGGCAATAGTATCACGCGCGGCGAATCGGTCGCTGACGGCGAGCAGCTCCGCGAGCTCATCGACGAGTGCCGCGACGGAACCCGGCGTCGCGACCGCATCGCCCTTCCCCCGCACGCCATCGCTCATGTTCGCTCCTCTGTTTCCGCCATACGGAGGGCGTCGATGAGGGGCTCGACCGCGCCGTCGAGAATGGCCGGCAGATTGTGCGACGTAAAGCCGATGCGATGATCGGTGACCCGACTCTGCGGATAGTTGTAGGTGCGGATCTTCGCCGAGCGGTCGCCAGTGCCGACTTGTGTCTTGCGCATTCTCGCCCGCTCTGCCTCCTGCTCGGCGACGCGCTTGTCGAGCAGCCGCGCGCGCAGGATCTCCATGGCCTTCGCCTTGTTTTGAATTTGCGAGCGCTGGTCCTGCTGTTTCACCTCGATTCCCGTCGGCAGATGCGTAATACGCACGGCGGAATCGGTGGTGTTCACGCCTTGGCCGCCTGGGCCGCCGGCCCGGAACACATCGATGCGAAGATCCTTGTCCTCGATCTTGACGTCGACCTCTTCCGCTTCTGGGAGAACCGCCACCGTGGCTGCCGACGTGTGGATGCGACCCTGATTCTCCGTCGCCGGCACGCGTTGGACTCGGTGCACGCCTGACTCCCAACGCATCATGCCGTAGGCGCCGTCGCCGACCACCTTGAAAACGGCTTCCTTGATACCGTTCAAAACGCCTGACGAGTACGTGATCGGTTCGAGGCGGTAGCCGTGTCTGATGAGAAAACGCTCATACATGCGATAGAGATCGGCGGCGAACAACGCCGCCTCGTCGCCGCCCGTACCGGCGCGGATCTCGACGATGGCGTTGCGATCGTCGAGGGGATCGCGCGGAATGAGGAGCGGCTTGAGCTCCTCCTCCAGCTTGGCGATGCACGGTTCGAGGCGCGCCAGTTCGGCGCGCGCCTCCGCGGCCATCTCTGGGTCGTCAACGAGAACGAGCTCGCGTACTTGCGCGAGCTCGTCTTCGTATTTGCGGAGTTTGCCGGCGATGTCGACTACTGGCGCCAGTCGTCGGTGCTCTCGTCCGAGTTCAGCGAATCGATGCGCGTCACGCAAAGTGGCAGGATCGGAGAGAGCGCGTTCGACCTCGGCCGCCCGAGCCAGCACGTCGGCGAGTCTGTCCCGGAGCGACAGGGCCGAGCCTCAGGTCGATTGCTTGCCGAACTTCTGCCGGAACCGCTCGACGCGTCCCGCGGTATCGACGAGCCGCTGCTTCCCCGTGAAGAACGGATGGCATTGCGAGCACACGTCGGTGTGAATCTCGGATTGCGTCGATCGGGTCTGGAACGTATTGCCGCAGGCGCACTTCACGGTCGCCGTGTGGTACTCGGGATGGATATCGGCTTTCATTGCGAACCTCATGTACAAGGATGGACAGCTGCGAAATATACTCGGCCATTAACGTAAAAGACAAGCGGACAACGGGTTGGCAGTTTGACAGCGGGCGTCGTGGCGCGTAACTTCGCCCCGGTCAAAAGAGCCGCTTCCCTCTCTCGCGCATCACGCCTCGACGGAGCCCTCGTGAGCCAGGTGACCACTCAGAACGTCGATTTTCTGGCAACAGTTCCGCTATTCAACGGACTCGATCGCATCGAGCTCGAGCGATTCGCGGAGGTGACACGCGAGAAGTCGTATCCCAAAGGCAGCGTCATCCTCTTCGAGGATGATCCCGGCGACTCGCTCTTCGTCGTTCGCGATGGACGCGTGAAGGTCGTGCTCATCGGCGAAGACGGCCGCGAAGTGATCCTCGGCGTGCTCGGTGTCGGCGAATATTTCGGTGAGCTTTCTCTCATCGACGATCGCCCGCGCTCGGCGCACGTGATCGCGATGGAAGATTCGAACTTGCTGGTGCTGCGGCGCGAGGACTTCCGCAAACGCGTCGAGTCGTCGCCGAGCGTCGCCTGGTCGCTGCTCACCGAGCTGTCGCGCCGCCTGCGTCGGGCGGACGACAAGATCGGCGGCCTCGTCCTCCTCGACGTCCCGGGACGTATCGCGCGCCTCCTCCTCGATCTCGCCGAAGAGAGCGGCACGAACGCAATTGAGAAAACACTCACCCATCAGACCATTGCGCAGATGATCGGGGCGAGTCGTGAGACCGTGTCCCGGGCAATGAAGGACTTTCAGGACGCCGGCTGGATCACCGTCGAGCGCCGCCGTATCGCCCTCGCCGACCGCGCCGCACTCGAGCAGCGCGCGCAAGTCCGCATGTGAGCAGCCTGTGACAACTGTCACGGGTACGTCGTGACAGCTTTCCTAGCCTTCGCGTGCTCCACTGGCACATCCTGTCGGTCGAGCACCAAGGCGGTACGTAATGAGCTTGCGATTACAATTCTGGGGAACGCGGGGCTCGATCCCGACGCCGGGACGCAACACGGTCCGCTACGGGGGCAATACGCCCTGTGTGGAGCTGCGCACCTCGGAAGGATGGCTCATCATCCTCGATGCCGGCACTGGCATCCGTGAGCTCGGCCGCTCGCTCATCTCGCGCGCCAATGGCGCGCCCATCACGGGTGACATCTTTCTCACCCACGCCCATTGGGACCACATCCAGGGCATTCCCTTCTTCGGTCCCATCTTTCAGCGCGGAAACCACTTCACGATCTGGGGCGCCAAGGCGCTCCAGACGGACATCGCGCGCGTCGTGCGCGACCAGATGTCGCCGGTGGTGTTTCCAGTGGCCTTCGAGGAGCTGAACGCCACGATCGACTTCTCTGAAATCGCCGAAGAGTGCCGCCACGGAAACGGTTACGAAGTTCGCGCCTATCAAGTCCGTCATCCGGGGGGAGCCCTTGGATACCGGTTTACGGAGCAGAACGACAGTAATCGGGCTCTCGTCTACATCTCGGACAACGAGCTCGGACAAGGCGCCAAATACGACACACGTGCTGCGTGGCGCGCCGGGCTCGTCGAGTTCGTGCGCGACGCGCGGGTGCTCGTGCACGACACGATGTACACGGCGGAGGAGTACGACCACTTTCGCGGCTGGGGACATTCGACGTACGAGGAAGCAGTCGAGCTGGCGATGGAAGCTGGTGTCGATCAACTCGTGCTGTACCATCACAAGCCTGAGCGCGGCGACGACGAAGTGGACCGGCGCGTCGACGAATGTCGCGCGTTCGTCGCGCGATGCGGCGGTGCGGTGGAGATTCTGGCGGCGGCGGAGGGCATGACGCTGCTCGTGTAGAGCAACAAGTCCGAGGGAGGAGCGATGCGAGGACGGATGTCGGTCAAAACATGGAGCATGGCAGCGGCGTTTCTCGCCGCCCCCGCGCTTGCGGTCGCCCAGGCGAACACGCCTGTCGTCGCCGTGCTGTACTTCGACAACAACTCCTTCGGCAAAGACCGCGGCGATTACGATGGATTGGGCAAAGGCATTGCGGATTTGCTCATCAACGACATGGCATCGAATCCGGCGATGCGTATCGTCGAACGCGATCGAATCCAGTCGATCTTGCAGGAGCAAGCGCTCGTCCAGTCGAAGACAATCGACGCCCAGACCGCAGTCCGCATCGGCAAGCTGCTCGGTGCCCAGTACATGATTACCGGCGGCTTCATGAGCGACAGCAAAGGGACGTTGCTCGTGACGTCTCGCGTCATCAGTGTCGAGACCGGAGCAATTACGAATCCCGTGAAGCTGCAGAGCAAGGGCGACGACGTGCTCGGTCTCATCGGACAGCTGTCCACGAAGCTCAACACGGAGCTCAAGCTCCCGGCGCTGTCGCGCCAGACCGGAGACGCCGACGTGAAGAAGCCGGCGTCGACCGGCGCGAATCCCGCCGGTACGAAACAGCCCGGCAACGCCGCGAAGCCGCAGAAGCTCGACGTCAAGACGGCGCTCCTGTACTCGAAGGCGCTCGACGAGCAGGATAGTGGCCACTCGCGTAAGGCGGCCGAGCTCTATCGAGCGGTCCTACAGAAGTTCCCGGACTTCGGTCCGGCCCAACAGAATCTGGCCAAGGTCCAGAGTTCTGGCCACTGAACGACGCTCCCGAACGTCTCGACCGCCGGCGGTCTACTCGGGACCGCCGGCGCTTCCGTCGTTAGGTACACCGTACACGAGACCGCTTCTACTCGTGCCCGGGGGGCGCGCATCGCGCGGTCTCCCGTTAGGCGACGACAACGGCACGATCGAGGTGCGCCGCGTCGCCAGTTTGCCCCGCGCCGCGGACTTGGATCCGGCGCGGCCGACCGTGGTCCTGCTCGATCGCCGGCTCCTCGGGAGCGGCGACGACGACCGTCGCTGCGTGGCGGAATTGGCCGGAGTTGCGGCGCTCGTTGGACTCGGCGATCCCGGCGAAATGGAACCGCCGTCTGAATTTCCCGGAGATCTCCTGTCCAGCTACGTCGCCGCCGACGCGCCTGCCGCCACCGTTCACATACTCCTGCGCGGAGCCTTTCGCCACGCGGTAAGTCTCGTCGGCGCGCACATCGCGCACCAGGAACGCGCCCTGCGCCATCGCGAGCTCGCCGAGCTGACGAGCGTCGGCGTCGCCCTCTCCACCGAGCGCAATCTGCTCGCCTTGCTCGAGATGATTCTGACGCAGGCGCGACGCATTACGTCGAGCGATGCCGCGTCGCTCTATCTCGTCGAGCGCGCCGAGAATGGTGACGCGCCGACGACGCTGCGCTTCCGCCTCTCGCAGAACTATTCGCTCGAGGAGCTGCCCTTCCCCGAGTTCACCGTTCCCATCGATCACACGAGTCTCGCCGGCTACACCGCCGCCACCGGCGAGCCGCTGGTGATCGAGGACGTCTACCTCCTCCCGAACGACGTCTCCTACCGGCAGAATCGCACATTCGACGAGAAGTTCGGCTATCGAACGAAGTCGATGCTCGTGATCCCGATGCGAACGCACCGCGATGAGATCATTGGCGTCCTCCAGCTGATCAACCGCAAACGTGATCACGGGGCGGTGCTGTCGTCCAACGACATCATCGCGCAGCAGGTAATGCCCTACGATCAACAGTCCGTCGAGTTGGTGAGCGCACTGGCGTCACAGGCCGCGGTCGCCATCGAGAACAGCTTGCTGTACGAGGACATCGAGCGGCTGTTCGAGGGGTTCGTCACCGCCGCGGTCACCGCGATCGAGCAGCGAGACCCGACGACCTCCGGTCACTCCGGTCGCGTCGCGACGTTTACCGTCAGTCTCGCCGAGGCGGTTGGGCGCGGCGGCGGCATCGGGCCCTATCGCGGGCTGACGTTCTCGCGCGAACAGCTGCGCGAGCTTCGCTATGCCGGACTCCTGCACGACTTCGGCAAAGTTGGCGTTCGTGAGCAAGTGCTCATCAAGCAGAAGAAGCTGTATCCCTGGGACCTCGACGTCATTCGCCATCGGTTCGCGTTCCTGCTGCAGCGCTCGGACCTGCAGTTCGAGCGCGAGCGGGCGGATTATCTCCTGTCGCACGGGCCGGCGCAGTACGAGGAATTCGTCGCGCGCCTGGAGCAACTGCGCCGGACGCGGCGCAATGAGCTCAATCGCTTTCTCGACGCGATCGTTCAGGCGAACGAGCCGACGATCCTCCCTGAAGGCAGCTTCCACGAGCTGAAAGAGATCAACGAGCGCACGTACATCGACTTCGAGGGTGTCGAGCGTCCGCTGCTCCGCGACGAGGAGCTCCGATTCCTCATGATCCGCAAAGGCAACCTCGACGATCGCGAGCGGCGCGAGATCGAGTCGCACGTGACGCACACGTTCCGCTTTCTCGAGCAGATTCCGTGGACGCGCGAATTGCGGCGCATCCCGGAGATCGCGTACGGCCACCATGAGAAGTTGAACGGCAGCGGCTATCCACGCCGGGTGACTGGACCAGAGATCCCGGTGCAGACACGGATGATGACGATTGCCGACATTTTCGACGCGCTCACCGCGACGGATCGTCCCTATAAGCGTGCCGTTCCGGCCGAGCGGGCGCTCGACATCCTAACGACGGAAGCGAAGGAAGGGATGATCGATCCGAACCTGCTCCGCACGTTCATCGAGGCGAGGATCTACCTGGCGTTGCTGAACGGCGGCTAAGAGATCGCGGGCTTTTTCGATGCGCCGCCTTGACATCGCGCCCGCGAACGCGAGCCCAGTTTCGAGAAGGCAGAAATGAGCCGCAGGCTTTGAGACTGAAGGGTCAGGAATAGAAGATGAGAGTCTCCCCTCTGACATTCCTCACCTTTTCGACTCAAAGCTGACATCTCGAGGCTGCGTTCTCGAAACTGAGCTCGCCGTACCGGGTGCGATGCGGGCTCCGGAGCATCGAAGGGCCCTGGTGTCTGTTAACTGTTTACGGAGGCCGACAGCACGTTCGCTACAGCCGAATCTCTTTGTCTTCCTCGGCGGACTTGTAGACCGCCTCGACGATCTTCAGCAGCCTCACCTGATCGGCGGGCGGTTCATAGGGACTCGCTTCGCGAACAACCGCCACGAAATGCGCGAGCTCCGCTCGGTACGACTGTATGAAGGCACTCTCGCGCCCGGCGGCGCCTGACGGTGAGACGTCCGTTGCCCGACCGTTCAACTCCTTGACCACACGCAGTGGCGCCATGCGCGCGCTGCCACGCGTCGCAATGACCTCGAACCACCAGCGCTCGTCCTGGCCGACATAATCGTTCGTTACGTCGCAGGCGAACACGAGGCCGTTCGCGAACGTGATGTGGATGAGCATTCCCTGCTCGACCGCGCCCGTGCCCTTCCCGCGCTCCATATGCGCGCTCACGCGAATGGGATCGGCAAAGTCGGTGAGCCATAGGGCGAGGTCGAGTAGTGGCACGCCGAGGTCCAGAAACGCGCCCCCGCCAGCCTCGGCCCGCCGCAACCGCCAACCTTCCGCGCTGCGCTGCAAGCGATAATCGCCGGCGCGAATGCCGATGATCTTTCCCAGCTCGCCGCCGCGCACAAAGCGATCGAGCCCCTGAACGTCGGTCCGAAAACGATGATTGTTCGCGACGAGCACCATCTTGCCGGCGCGTTGCGCCGCGGCGAGGATCCGCTCGACACCGCGCGCATTGAGGGCGAGCGGGCGCTCACATAACACATTTACTTTGGCCGCTAGCGCACTGAGCACATGAGGCTCGTGGAGGTGGTTCGGCGTAGCGACGACGACGGCGTCCAAGTCATCGAGCTCCAGCAGATCCTCGATGTCGGTGAACGTGTCGCGGATGCCGAACCGATCGGCGAGCGCGCGCGCCTTGGGCCGGTCGTTATCGCAGATGGCCGCAAGCTCCGCCCCGCGCATCTTCGACAGAACCGGCAGGTGCGCTAGTTGGGCGATGGCGCCCGCACCGATGACTCCAATTCGAACGCGCTCCTTCATCGCCTCAACGCTCTCGCCGTGACGGGCCGAAAAGGTATAACGCCCCGGCACGAACCTGCAGTGATCTAAATCCACTCAACACGTCGGCCCGCGCCTGGGTCTCGACGGCCACGCGGCCCCATGGCCGGAAGAGGATCCCGGCGTTGGCGAAGAATCCCGTCGAGAGGTTGTCGAGAGCGCGCTCCACAAAGGTCCCTTTGATCAATCGACCTTCGGCGTTGATCACGTGCGTGGCGATGCCGAGGCCACCGAATGGTCGCACTGCCACCGCCGCGGCGCTCTGCCAGCGTACTCCACCACTAAACGTGACGTCGTAGACCTGGACTTGTGATGCCAAGACGGAGTAATCGTTCGTCGGATCAACGATGCTCTTGCGCAGCGAGTCCACGAACTGCGCGACGGCCGCGTCGGTGTATCGCGATTCCCAGAAGCTCACGTCGAAGACGATGTGCCAGTTTCGCGCAAGCTCGCCGTAGTCGGTGCTCAGCGCGTAAATCTGCGCCGGCTCGACCTGTGACGGCGATACGCGTCCCACGCCCGCGCCAAGGGACACGAACTGCAGGCGGTCGAGCCCGAGTCGCTGAAAGAACGAAGTGTCCTGCGCGCGAGCCAATGCCGGCCATACGAGCAACAGCACGAATAAGGCGCCGCGGCTAATCGATCGGGCCAACGGTGGTTCCGGGGTAGTACGTGCGCAGGATCGTGCGGAAGTCCTGGCCGGCCCGCGCCCGTCCGATGGCACCCCACTGACACATCCCGACGCCATGACCGTAGCCGGTTCCCTTCAAGACCAGTCGAGCAATCGAGCCATCGCGGCCCGTTGTCGATTCAACGCTGAAAGAAGTGCTATTGAGAATCTCTCCACCAGGTGCGCGCAGCACATATCGGATGTCGTTTCCCCGCAGCACGTAGTTGCCACGATCTGTCGCGATTTTGAGCGTGCCGATGCGGCCGGACGGCGTTCGGCTGTCGATCTGCACGTCGCGCGGCGTTCCTGGATAGCCGCCGGGAGTTGCCGTGTACGTGGCGAGGTAGCGCACGAGCGCCGCTTGTAGAGTCTGCCCGTCGAGCACGCGCGTCCACCTGAATCGCGGCGCGATGTCGCAGTAGAACCGATCCGTTCCAGGGATCTGATCGCTGACCTGTTGCAGATAAGGCTCGGCGGCGGTTCGCCAGATCTCATCGGCGGACGCTGTCGAGCCACCACACGCTGAGTGATAGGGAGCGTTCACGACGCGGCCGGCATACTGCAGCACAAGTCCCCGTGTTGCGCTCACCGCGGCGTTCGACACGGCGGTCTCGACGTCCGCTCCCCCGTAAAGTTGATCGCTCACGC
>QHUV01000286.1 GCA_003222065.1 Gemmatimonadota bacterium
TGAAGCCGCGCTCCCATTTAGTGACGTGATACGCGACGTCAGGAACGAAGTACGTGTAATCGCTTCCGAACTCCGCGCTCTTTCGCATCACCCGATCTTTGTCGTCGCCGAAGTCGGTCGTGCGCAGCCAGAGCGCACCGTCCTTCTCATACGCGTGACCAGCAGCAACGAGGCGTTCGACGGTCTCTTCCACGCGACCCGCGGTGTACAGCGACGACTCGAGGAAATAGACGTCGAACTTGATGCCGAAGGTCTGGAGATCGATGTCCTGCTCCTTTCGCAGCTCCTGCACCGCATAGCGGCGAATCGCCTCGAGGTCGGCGCCGTTAGGGTCCTCCGGATGCGTCGCGACGTACTGCTCCGCGATATCGCGGATGTACTCCCCGTGATAGCCGTTCTCCGGAACTGGGGTATCTTGACCCGCGATTTGACGGACGCGCGCCTGCACGCTCTCGGCGAGCTTCATGATCTGCGTGCCGGCATCGTTGTAGTAGAACTCGCGCGAGACCCGCCAGCCCGTCCATTCGAGCAACGAGGCAATGGCGTCGCCTAACGCGGCCTGCCGGCCGTGACCGACGTGCAGCGGCCCTGTCGGATTAGCGGACACAAACTCCACGTTCACCGGCCGACCCTCACCGGTATCGGTGCGGCCGTATGCTTCGTCGGCGTCGATGAGTGCCGCTATGCCGCTGGCGACGACATCTACGTCGACGCGGAAGTTGATGAAGCCAGGCCCCGCGACGTCGGCGGAACGAATGCCGGCGCGCCGAAAGTCCAATGCTTTGACGATTCCTTGCGCCAAGTCGCGCGGCTTGGCGCGAAGCGGCTTCGCGAGGACGAGTGCGAGATTCGTCGCCCAGTCGCCGAACGCGGGATGCTCTTTGATTCGCCCGTCGCGCCGGCGCCTTCCCCGCTTTTTGTATCGCCGCTTCCCTTGCCCTCGGAGTTGCTCGTCGATGGCTCTGCTTTCCGGTGTGCGTTCTTGCCGTAATCTGTCAGATAGAAACCCGATCCCTTGAACAGCAATCCGGCACCACCGGACACCAGCCGCATCGCCGGTTTCCCACAGACGGGGCACGGCAATTCGGTCTTGTAGTCACTGATCTTTCGATAGAACTTCTCGAATTCGTGGCCGTCGGGGCAGCGAAACTCGTAAGTTGGCATTCGGCCTAAACTTAAGTGCGGTGAATCGGAACCGGAAAGCTACTTCGCGCCCATAGTCGCTTCAAGACGCAAAGAGGCGGAGGGCGCAAGTCGCGCCCTCCGCCTCTCTCCCTCCGCGGTAAGCCTAACGAGGGAGCGCCCAGCTCACGCTGAGGCCGAACACCGTATCGTCGATCAAGTCCGCGCCGGCGGCCAGGCTGAGTGCCGGCTTGAGCACCAGGTTCGGCGAGAACTGGAAGCCAGCGCCGAACCCGAGAAGCAGATACGAATCCGAGGCCGAGCCTCCAGCGCCGTTGACCGTCGTATGTACGGACGTGTGCCCGAGGGCCGCTGAACCGAAAGGCAACAGCGTCACGCTCTTGTTGAGCGGAAGCGCGCGGCCGATCGACGCTCCGAGCGTGAAAGTCTGCGTCGAGAGATGTAAGGTGTTTCCGCCGACAGTCTGAGACGGTCCCAAGCCGAGGCTGGCCGTGCCACCCGGGCAGACCTGCCACACGCTACGGTTGGCCAAAGGCATCGAATACCCAAGGCCGCCACCGAGTGCGAGCCCCGTCCCGTTCAGCCCATCGTAGTTGATCATGCCCAGCGAACCGCCACCGTAGAAACCGCGCGGGTGGCCAAACGACACGCCGCCGCCGAATGCGGTGGTATTGCTCGAGACGCCGAGGGATCCGCCGAGATGTACAGGATTGGAACGAAACGAAAGATCTCCCTGACATACCTGCGCTGCCGCGGTCGACGCGAACAGCGCGACGCTGGCAGCAGCACCGGCGAGAATACGGTACTTCACGTGGCCTCCTTGGGGGTGGGTTGTTCGCGAGCGGAGGGGCGTAGGAACCGAGCTCGCACGTCCATCTGACGATGACGCGACCCACGGCGTCACCCGGTGTCCCATGCTTAACGAGGCTGGTATTTGCCCCAGACGTCGACCAGCGTGCCGGCGATCTCGCCGACGGTCGCACGCCGGCGCACAGCATCGATGATGAGCGGCATCATCGGCGGCCGGCCGTGTGCTGGCCGGTCGGCGCCATAGCATGCGGCGGTCGCGCGCAGCGCGGTGAGCGATTGCTCGACAGCGGCGTTGTCGCGGCGAGCGCGCGCCTCACGAACGCGGGCCGTCTGCTCGCGCTCCAGCCCTGAGTAGTCGGGCGTCGGTACGTCGGGCGCCTCACGCGCATCGGCGAATCGGTTCACCCCGACGATCGTCGTTTCGCCGCGCTCGACACGGAGCTGAAAATCGTAGGCGCTGCGCGCAATCTCTTCCTGAAAGAATCCGGCGGCGATGGCTCTTGCCGCGCCCCCCATTTCGTCGACGCGGCGCAGCAGTGCCACGGCGCGCTCCTCGAGCTCACTCGTTAGGTGCTCGACGTAGTAGCTGCCCCCGAGCGGATCGGCGGTGAGAGCGGCGCCGGACTCGTAGGCGATTACCTGCTGCGTCCGCAGCGCCAGCGTCGCCGCCTCTTCGGTCGGCAAGGCGAGCGCCTCATCGTAGCCGTTGGTGTGCAGCGATTGGGTGCCGCCGAGCACCGCCGCCAACGCCTGAATGGCGACGCGAACGACGTTGTTCAGCGGCTGCTGCGCCTGAAGCGTCACCCCGCCGGTCTGCGTGTGAAAGCGCAGCCGGCAGCTGGCATCCGTCGCGCCGAAACGCTCGCGCATCAGCCGCGCATAAATGCGCCGCGCGGCGCGAAACTTCGCGACCTCCTCGAACAAGTCGTTATGCGCGGCGAAAAAGAACGACAGCCGCGGCGCGAACGCGTCCACCGCCAGCCCAGCATCGATGGCGCAGGCGACGTACTCCATCGCGTTCGCGAAGGTGAATGCCAGCTCCTGCACCGCCGTCGCGCCAGCCTCGCGGATATGATATCCAGAAATCGAGATCGGATTCCAATTAGGAACCTCTTCCGCGCAGAACCGAAACACGTCGGCGATGAGCGCCAAGCTTTCCTGTGGAGGATAGATGTACGTGCCGCGGGCGATGTACTCCTTGAGGATGTCGTTTTGAATCGTGCCGCTGATCTTGTCCCGTGTGATTCCGCGCTCCTCAGCGGCCACCACGTACATGGCAAGCAACGTGGACGCCGTTGCATTTATGGTCATCGACGTCGACACGCGGTCCAACGGGATTCCGTCCAGAAGGACGTGCATGTCGTCGACCGTGTCGATCGCGACACCGACCCGACCGACCTCGCCTAACGCGCGCGGATCATCCGAATCGATGCCCATCTGCGTCGGGAGGTCGAAGGCAACCGAGAGCCCCGTCTGTCCCGCTTCGAGCAAAAGTCGAAAACGGCGGTTCGTCTCGGCCGCCGTGCCGAAGCCGGCATATTGCCGCATCGTCCAGAGGCGACCGCGATACATCGTCGGTTGGACGCCCCGCGTGAACGGAAAAGAGCCTGGATCCCCGAGGTCGCGGCCGTATTCTATAGGCGCGTCCTCGGGACGATAGACAGGCTCAATGTCAGAGCGATCGGTGCGACTGCCGTCGGCCATAGCATCCCCCCCGCAGGGCGACGTGGAAGCTAATCGCCGACCAAGGCAGGTGAGCCCGTTAGAAGATCGTTACGCTCCGACGAGTTGCGAGGTGCCGGACAGGCACTCTTTGGCCATCTCGACGCAGGACTTGCTGCCGATGTACAGTGGCGTGCGCTGATGCAGCTCGAGCGGGAGGACGTCGAGCACGCGGATGGCGCCGTCGCTCGCCGCGCCGCCGGCTTGTTCGACGATGAAGCCGAGCGGATTCGCTTCGTACAGCAGCCGAAGCTTTCCCTTCGGTGATTTGCGGTTCGAGGGATACGCGAAGATGCCCCCGCCAAGCAGATTGCGATGGAAATCAGCAACGAGCGATCCGACGTAGCGAACACTCAACGCTTTCGTACCGCCTTCGAGCCCGCGATAGCGCCGCATCAGTCCTTTCACATTCTCGTCCCAAAGCTGCTCGTACGAATCGTTCACCGACAAGTAACGGCCGTCGTCCGGGATACGAATATTGGGATGTGAGAGCAGGAATTCACCGATCGACGGGTCGAGCGTGAAGCCGTGGACGCCCTGCCCCGTCGTGTACACCAACATCGTGCTCGAACCATAGATGATGTAACCCGCCGCAACCTGACGACGCCCTGGCTGCAACAGGTCCTCCATCTCGCCGTGTCGGCCGCGCGTGATCTTTCGAACAACAGAAAAGATCGTTCCCACAGGAACGTTGACGTCAATATTCGATGAGCCGTCGAGCGGATCAAAAAGCAAAACATACTTGCCGCATCGGAAATGCTCGGGAATCTGAATGATTCCCGGCTCCTCTTCCGACGCCATCGCGCACAGGCGACCGGTGTGATCCATCGCCTTGATGATGATCTCGTTCGATACGACGTCGAGCTTTTGCTGAACTTCGCCCTGCACGTTCTCGGAGTCCGCCGAGCCGAGGATGTCGGCGAGACCGGCCATGCGGACCTTGCTGGCGATCATCTTCGCGGCGAGCGCGATGTCGTACAGGATGCCGGAGAGCTCGCCGGTGGCCTCAGGATGCTGGCGCTCCTGCTCGATGATGAACCGCTCGATGGCAAAGTAGCCGCGCCGCGCGCTCTCCAACAAATACCGCACCGGAAAGATCGGGCTGGCCTCAAACTGTTGAACGTGTCTGAATTCGTGCAAGAGTAGCTCCGCGTCGACGATGACGGCCGGCGATAAGAACACCGTACGCCAGAGCGTGATGGCCGCGGCCGAACCCTGTCCGAGAAACCATCCGGCGACATTGACCGGAAAGCCACCGCGTCGCCACTGAACCTTCGCGAGCTCCGGATAGCGAGCGATGAACTCGGGCGGCAGCTCTATCGGCCGGCCGAACATAGCTCGGATCGGCCGCCCGATCACGGCCGCGATGATGTCGGTACCTCCCATGACTCTCCGTTGGCATCCACGAGCAGACGCCGGCCGTCGGTGCTGACGACGATCGTGCCGAGTCGGTCCGTCCGCAATACTTGTGCACCGCGCGACGCGAGCGTTCCCATGACCGCGGCGCTCGGATGTCCGTAGCTATTTCCGAGACCGACCGAGACCAGCGCGATGCGGGGCCGGACGGCGTCGAGGAACTCGGCGCTGCTGCTCGTCGAGCTGCCGTGGTGGCCCACCTTGAGCACGTCGGCGCCCAGCGAATTCCCATAGTGCGCGACGAGCCAATCTTCCTCTGGCCGCTCGGCATCGCCGACGAGCAACATGCGCACGTTCCCAACGCGTACCTGGACGATGGTACTGGCGAGATTCGGATCGGTGAGCGCCGCGGTCCACGCCGAGTCGGGGGCGAGAAAGTGCAGGGCCACCCCATCGACGACGAGCGAATCGCCGGGATGGACGCGCTGCCAGGCGCTACCCGCCTGGCGAGCGCGCACCAGCGACTCTCGATAGGCGTCGGCGCTGCCGGCGAATGCGGCGTCGAAGTACTGCTGTGGGTGCAACGCGGCAATCACTGTCGAGGCACCGCCAACATGGTCCGTGTGAGGATGCGAGAGGATGAACGCGACGAGGGAGCCGCGCCGGCGAGCAAGGTAGGGTAGGACGACCGAGCGGCCGGCGTCGCCCCCGTTCCAGGCCCGTCCCGCATCGACCAGCACCCAGCTTCCATGCGGCGTACGAAGGGCGATGGCATCTCCCTGACCGACGTCGATGACGTGGAGCTCGGTGAAGCCGCTTCCCGTCGGCGCGAGCGCACCCCACACGAGACAGGTGAGTGCGCTGGTGCCAACGAGCAGGGCGCGCCCAGGAAAGCGACTCACGCACGCCACGATGAGCGCGACCGAAACCACGGCAGCGAGCAGCGCGTCAACGACGGTTGGCGCGACGACGAGCCATCCGCCCGGAACTGATGCTCCAGCGAGGGCGATCGCGTCAAAAGCGGCGAGCAAAGGATGAGCAGCGTCTCCAACGAGCGCCGCCAACGGGCCGATTGGCGCGAGCAACAGGCCAAGAAAAAGCATCGGTTGGGCGAGGGTCATGAGCGGTGCCGCGGCGAGATTGGTGATCGGCCCGACGAGGCCGATGCGACCGAAGGTCCACGCGACCAGCGGCGCACTGGCGAGCGTCGCGACCGTCGAGACAATGAGCCCGGCAAGGATCGTCCGCCTCCAGCCCTCGATATGGTTAGGCACCGCGCGCCTAACGAGTGACCCGCCGCCGATGAGCGCCGCCACGCCGATGACACTGAGCTGGTACCCGACCTCGAGGACAGCCCGTGGCGCCGCAAGGGGCGCGGCGGCGCCGATCGCCAACAAGGCCCACGGCGACGTCGGCCGTTGCAGAAGACGCGACGCACCCAGCGCGGCCAGCATCGCCGCCGAGCGTACCGCTGCTTCCGGCGCGCCGATCAAGGCGACATAGACGCCGACGGCGACGATCGCCGCGATCGTCGCCGTGCGCCGCGCCAAATGAAGAAGTTGGAACAGAATCTCGAGCGCCACGGCGATGATTCCGACGTGCAGCCCCGAGATCGAGAGCATGTGCGCGAGCCCTGCTGCCGCATAACGATCTCGGATCTCCGGAGAGAGATCGCGCGTGTCGGCGACGAGCAACGCCCGCGCGAGCGGGGCATCGGCTGGAAAGACCCGGTCGATCGCCTGCGTCGCGCGAGCACGCCAGCGCCTCCGCCAATCGGGCCCGGCGATGACGACAATCCTCGCATGGTGAACGACGTAGCCGCGCTGAGCCGGCCCGAGCTCACCATGCACGACGACGGTACTTCCCGAAGCCGCGTGGCCCGTCTCCACCGCTAGCGAGAGCGCCACTGGGCACTCGAGAGCGCGAGCATGCACGAATGCGCCTGGCGCCGCCTCCTCCTCGATGATCGCGCCATGGACCCCCTCGCGAATGATCTCGCGCTCGCACCGCGCGTCGCTGACGCGGGTACCAGCGGCGATCAGCGCGCCCGACGCGAGCGCCACGCCGCCGGCGCAGAGGATCGCGTGCCGATGCAGCGCGGCGGCGAGTGCGATGGCGACGCCGCACACGCCGGTGAGCGTGGCACCAAGCCCGAAGCCGCCCAGCAGGCCGGCGCCGTACGAGAGAATAGCGACGGCAATGAGAGGCACTGCTCGCTCCGCGGTGTGGTAAGGCCGCGGAGCCGATTACCGGTCAGGACCCGGCCGGTCTCCGCTTGCTCGCCGTGACGGCTTCGGAGGGGGCGTGGCGCGGTTGCTCGGCGACGCGGCGCATGGCGTCGAACACGAGAACCGAGAGCTGGGCGCGGACTTGATCAGTGTCGAGATCGGCCGTCTCGACGGCCCAACCGAGACCGGTCGTCGTGTAGCGTGGGCGAGTCTGATTCATCACCAGCGCAACCACGTCATCGGCGCATTGCTCACAGGCGCAAAACTCGGCGTGCGTCTGCCCGAGCTTGGCGTGCACCTCACGAACCGCGCGTTCGAGCGGACTTCTCATCCGGCCAGAGGCAGCGGCTGTCGCTCGCGGACGATCGTGCCCGTGAAGGTCGAGCCCGTCGTACCGGTCAACTCGACGTTGTAGTATCGACCGATCATCGCGTCGTCACCGGGGAGCAGCACGGTCTTGAAATCGCGCGTGCGTGCCTGCACTAAGTCACCGCGACGCGCGCCCTTTTCGACGAGCACCTCGTACCGCTGCCCCAACGACTTAAGATTTCGGGCGCGCGACATGCCTCGAACGGTCTCGATGAGGCGAGCCATGCGGTCGGCCGCGACGTCCTCCGGCACGGTCAGCTCGGGCGGCAGCTTCGTTGCCGGTGTACCGTCGCGCAACGAGAAGATGAACGTGAACGCATCCGCGAATCCGACTTCGCGAACGGCGCTGAGCGTCTCCCCAAAATCTTCTTCGGTCTCGCCCGGAAACCCGACGATGACGTCCGTAGTCAGTGAGAGGTTTGGTACGGCTTCGCGGAGGCGCGCCACGGAATCGAGGTATTGTTCGCGCGTATA
>QHUV01000287.1 GCA_003222065.1 Gemmatimonadota bacterium
CGCTTAAGTGTCATTCCGAGGAGCGAAGCGACGAGGAATCTGCACTTGATTGGTTACGTGCAGATCCCTCGCTGCGCTCGGGATGACAGTAGAGAGTTCACGGATGTTCGCTGACTACCTTCGTGGCTTGCTCTCGCAGCCAGCCGATGAGGGCCTCGCGGCCGGTGTCGATCGAGCCGGCGATCTCGAGCGGCGTCTGCTTGTTATGGAAGGGGACCCAGTCCAGGCGTGCACCGCGAGCAAGCAGTAGCTCGGCCGTGCGGCGCTGTCCGCCGTGACACGCTTGCCAGAAGGCATCGTTGATCTCCTCGGCGGTCCGGTGTGGGCCGTCCAACATCGCCTTGACGCGAGCGGTCATTCCTAGGGCCGCGGCGTGCCATAGCTTGTCGACTCTGGCGCCGCGCTCCACGAGCAGCCGCGCCACTCTCCAGCAGCCGTAGCCGACGGCGTCGTCTAACGGCGTACCGCCGGCGATCGAGGCACCGGACGCCTCGATGTCGGCGCCGTTGTCGATGAGCGCGGCTGCAACCTCCACGTCGTCACTGCTGGCGGCCCAATGGAGTGGCGTTTCAGAGTGCCTCGCTCCCATCATCGGCGCGTTCGGGTCGGCTCCGGCGGCGATGAGCATTTGCACAACTTCGGGCCCGTTAGGGAAGTAGCCAGGCCAGTCGGTGGCGGCATGCAGCGGCGTTCGGGAAGCGCCCTTG
This sequence comes from Gemmatimonadota bacterium, assembly GCA_003222065.1. GTDB lineage: Bacteria > Gemmatimonadota > Gemmatimonadetes > Gemmatimonadales > Gemmatimonadaceae > AG2. The sequence continues at coordinate 708 of QHUV01000287.1, forward strand.
CCATTCGCGAGGCGTGCCTTGGCGATGCCGGGATGCTGCGCGAGCAACGTCTCGAGCGCGACGAGGTCGCCTCCCTGAATAGCCGTCGTCAGTTCCGCGGCCAATGTATCGTTAGGCTGCAAGTTCATGGCAGGGTCTCACGCATGGGTCTCGGCCGCCGTTAACTTTCGAGCGCCTTCTGGCTAACCGCAAGATCTCATGGCGAACGAGAAGCTGCTTCGATTCTACTCAGGGGAAGGCACCGACGACCGCGACCGCACGATCGCCGACATCTGGTGCTACTCGCATAATGAGCTCGAGGGTGTGCACGACTACATCCAGTGGCTCTTTCCGCTGGCCGAGCGGAGCGCGTTCAATCCCGCCGCGCCGCTGCTCGACGCGGAGACGATCCAGCGATTCCAGGAGGACGACGCGCTGCGCAGGAATGTCGAGCGTTCGCTCGGCGTCATGTTGGACTTTTATGGCCTGACGCTCGTCGGCAACCGAATCGTGCGCGCGAAGACCTTCTCCGAGCGCTCGCGCAATTGGCTCACGCCACAGAACCACAACTTTCTCCGCCTAACGCGTGTGCTCAAGTCCTTGTCTCTCCTCGGCCACGGCGAGCGCGCGAAGCAGCTACTTGCCTGTCTCGAGGAGATCGGGCGCGATCATCAGGGCGCCATCGGCACGACGACGTTGACATATTGGCGCGGCGCTGCGTTATGACCCGTGACAAAGGTGCAGATCCCTCGTCGCTACGCTCCTCGGGATGACAATCCAGGACTCCGCCGCTGAACTGCTGCGCGACGCACGACGCGTCGTGGTCTTCACCGGCGCGGGCGTCTCGGCAGAGAGCGGCGTGCCTACCTTTCGCTCGGCGGCGAACGCGCTCTGGCGGGAAGTCGACGTGCGGAACTTCGCCTACCCGGACGGCTATCGCCGCAATCAGCCCGAGGCGTGGCGCTGGTACGCCGAGCGCGCGGCGAAGGCAATAGAAGTCGTGCCTAACGCTGGACACTACGCCATCGCCGAGATCGAGCAGCATGTCGACGCGTTCCTTCTCGTCACGCAGAACATCGACAGCCTGCATCAGCGCGCCGGGAGCAAGAACGTCCTCGAGCTGCACGGCAATCTCCGCGCGCCGCGCTGCTTCGATTGCGGAGCGCGGTCGAGCTGGATCGCCGATCCAATCTGCGAGCAGTGCGGCGGGCTGCTCCGGCCGGACGTCGTCATGTTCGAGGAGGATCTTCCCGAGGGCGCGATGGAGCGCGCGGGCGCGGCTGCCGAGGCGTGCGACGTACTGATTTCGGTTGGGACGTCGAACCTCGTCTGGCCGGCGACGGAGGTTCCCCGGTACGCGATCCGCGGCGGCGCGCAGGTGATCATCGTCAACCCGGACATGGAAGGCCAACCGATCGGCCGCCGCATCACTTACCTTGTCGGTGCTTCCGGGGAGATTCTACCGGAGGTTGTTAGCCTGGCGTGGCCCTGAACGTTAGCCCTTGCTCCCCCGGCCCCCCCGAGCGAAGCCTCCCCCCCGGTCATCCCGAGCGAAGCGAGGGATCTGCTTTTGACCTTCCTTCCTTTTGATTTGCTTCGCGCGAGAAAGGTATGGGCGAATGCTCGCGTCCGAGCGATAGACTGGGATGAAGCAATTCTATGTGTACATTCTTGCCAGCCGATCACGACGACTATATGTCGGTGTTACCAACAATCTTCTCGTCCGCATAGCGCAGCATCGAACGAATCAATGTCAGTTCACGGCGCGCTACCGCATTACGCGGTTGGTTTACTTTGAGGTGTGCGGGAGCGTGAGGACAGCAATCGCTCGTGAAAAGCAGGTCAAGGCGTGGACTCGATCCAAGAGAGTCGCGCTGATCGAAAGGCTGAACCCCACTTGGGATGACTTGGCTGCAGACTGGCTGACAAAAGCAGATCCCTCGCTTCGCTCGGGATGACGGGGGGGGCGAGGCTTCGCTCGGGATGACGTTTATCACCAACCACCAATCACGACAATGAGCATCGCCGACACGCTGCTTCCGGAGTTCGACCAAGAGATGGCCACCACGCGCCGGCTGCTCGAGCGCGTGCCGAGTGACAAAGGCAAATGGAAACCGCACGAGAAGTCGTTCTCGCTCGGGCATCTCGCGCAGCTCGTCGCGTGGATGCCGGGATGGATCGGCCAGACGTTGCGCGAGCGCGAGCTCAATCTCAAAGCGCAGAGCGGCTATAGTTACGAGAACACGGAAAGCCTGGTCTCGATGTTCGACAAGAACGTCAAGGACGCGCGCGCCGCGATCTCCTCGTCGAGGGACAAGGATTACGACGTCGATTGGTCACTCAAGATGGGCGACAAGGTGATCTTCACGCAGCCGCGCGGGACGGTGGTGCGAACGCACATTAACCACCTGATTCACCATCGCGGGCAGCTCACCGTGTATCTGCGGCTGGTCGACGTGCCGCTCCCTTCCATTTACGGGCCAACTGCGGATGAGAGGATGCCTGGGTTCTGACGTTTGACAATGAGAAGCTTTTGGGGCTGTTGGCATCGCACCCGGTACGGCGAGCCCAGTTTCGAGAAGGCAGCCGCGAGATGCCAGCCTTGAGTCGAAAGGATGAGGAATGACAGAGAGGGAGAGTCCCA
>QHUV01000288.1 GCA_003222065.1 Gemmatimonadota bacterium
CCATCGTTGAGTAGTTACTCTGTTACATTTGCGCTAGATGATCGCCGGCTCGCCGTGCGGCTTGCAGCGATTGCCGCGATCGCACTCCTATTCGATTACCGACGGCGTGGCCTTCTCTCGACGCGACAACCCCGACAGGCGGATCGGTCAATCCCGCAACGATCTACGCGCGTCACGGATTCATGAGGTGTTTCGTCGCGGCCCAAATCTTTCAGCACAGAGTGCGGCCATGTGGATGCGCATCTACCCGACACACGTAGGAGCGCTTGCCTATGCCCCATCGCAGGTTTCAGGACGAAGGCGGACGATGGTGGGACGTGTGGGAGACCCGGCCAACCATCATTGACCGCCGCGCTGGCCGCGAGCGACGCACCGGAGGCCGGCAGATCAGCGACCGCCGGCAGCGAAGCGAGGCGCGCGTCGCTGTCGAACCGGAATTTCGCAAAGGCTGGCTCGCGTTTCAGAGCGGTGCCGACTGGTGTCGGTTGGCCCCGATACCAGAGGGTTGGGAATCGGTTCCCGACAACGATCTCTTGGCCCTGCTCGCCCGGGCCGTCGCCAGCGAAGCGCGCCGCGCGTGACGAGGAGTTGCTGCGGCCCGTGGCCGCAGTCGTTAGGCGCTCTCCGCCGGCTTCACCCGTATCACCTGCTGCACGCCGGCCCGCAAGATGGAAAGCTCCGATGCGCGCCCGATTAACTCTTCCGTGAGCTGGCGCTGCAAGTCGTCGACGCTGCCGACGACGCCGCTGTCGAAGCCAATGATGATGTCCCGCGGCTGAAGACCGGCGTGATGGGCGGGACTTCCAGGCGTGACTCCCGTGACTAGCACACCGCCTTGCACGGCGAGATGGAAGCGCTGCGCATGCCGCCGGGTGAGCTCGATCGTCTGGCCGATCACGCCGATGTAGCTGCGCCGAACGCGTCCGTCCCGAATGAGACGCGACGCGACAAACTCCGCCGTGTTCGCCGGGATCGCGAAACAAATTCCCTGCGCGCCAGCGATGATCGCCGTGTTGACGCCGACGACCTCGGCGCGCGCGTTCACCAGCGGTCCTCCGGAGTTTCCTGGATTCAACGCCGCATCAGTCTGAATGACGCCATCGATGAGACGGCCAGACTGCGAGCGCATCGTGCGGCCCAGCGCGCTCACGACGCCGGCAGTGACGGTCGCCTGAAAGCCTAACGGGTTACCGATCGCGACGACGAGCTGGCCCTGCCGAATGCGCGCCGAATCGCCTAACGCGGCGAACGCCGGGGCCGCGTGGTCGACCTTGAGCACGGCGAGATCCGTCGACGGGTCATCGCCGACGGGATATGCGACGTGCGTACCGCCATCAACGAAGGTGGCGCGCACTTCGCGCGCTCCGTGGACGACGTGGCTGTTCGTGAGCAGAAAACCATCGGGTGTGAAGAAGAACCCCGAGCCGGTGCCACTCGTCTCGGCGGGCCCCCGCCCGCGACGGCCCCCGGGAGCGGGAACCCCGGCCACCTCGAGATGCACGACCGCGGGTCCGACGCGCTCAACGGTCCGGACGACAGCGCGCGAATACGCATCGAGCGCCTCGTCGTCGGGGACGGCGAGGGGCTCGATCTCGGCGGCGGCAATCACGCTGCCGACTCCTGGAACAGCTGGCGTGCCTTGTCGCTCCGCAGCCGGCCGAGTGCACGCTCCCGCAACTGTCGCACGCGCTCGCGGCTGACGCCGAAAGCATGTCCGATTTGCTTGAGCGTCATCGGCTCGTCCCCGCCGAGGCCATAATACATCACGAGCACTTGGCGTTCGCGTGGACTCAATACATCCATTGCCCGATTGAGCGCCGCGCGCCGCGATTCGTCTTCGAGGCTCGGCGCGCCGTTAGGCGCGTCGTCCGCCTGTTCGACGGCGATGACGTCGGCGAGCGTCAGACGCGAGGCATCGCCGCGCCGTCCTGCCACCGGCTCATCGAACGAGTGCGTCGGCTGCGACAGTGCTCGTATGCTGCGCACGAGCGCAACGTCGAGCGAAGCAATCTGTGCTACTTCGTCGTCTGTCGGCTCGCGCCCCAGCTTGTCCCGCAGGACGTGCTGCGCCCGAGCGATCCGCGTGACGTCCGTGGCCCGCCCCAACGGCACGCGCACGGCGTGTCCGTGCTTCGTGACCGACGAGGACAACGCTTGACGGATCCACCACACGGCATAGCTGATGAAATTGACGCCGACGTCCGGATCGTACTTATCGGCCGCGCGCACCAAGCCTGCGTTGGCCTCACTGACGAGATCCTCGAGACCGAGACCGCGGTGCTGGTATTGCTTCGCGATCGAAAAGGCAAAGCGGAGGTTCGCGCGGATGAGCTCCGCACGGGCCGCCTCGCGCTCGGCGTTAGGCAGCGACGCATCGCGATAACGACGCGCGAGCATCTTCTGGTCGACGGCCGTGCGCACCGGAGCACGCGACAGCTCCGCGATGTACAGATCGAGCAACTCGGCGCCCTCGGCCGCCGTCACGTCCGCATGCGACGGCAACCGCTTCGCCGCTCTGGCATTTTTCGACTTCATGTTTCTCCTCCCCGCCCTCCGTCACCCTCCTCCTCACGCCGCGAGCTTGGCGATGCGCGCAGCGAGCTCGTTCTTCGAACGCAGTCCGACGACGGATTCCACCAGCTTTCCGTCGCGGAAGAAGAGAAGCGTCGGGATCGACCGCACGTTATACCGCGCGGTGGTCACCGGATTGTTGTCTATGTCCAGCTTGGCGACCTTGACCCGTCCCTCAAACTCGCGTGCCAGGTCGTCAACGATGGGGCCGAGCGCTCGGCACGGCCCGCACCACTCCGCCCACAAATCGACGATCGCAGCACCGCGATGCGCCTCGACCTCAGCGGAAAAGGTCTCGTCCGTAACGGCTCCAACGACGGACTCGCCTCTGACTTCACTCATCATTCACCTCCGCCGATTCTCGGAATCGGCATTTCTATATCCATCTATATAACTACGAAATGGGGAAAGAAGATCCCATTCTTTGGTATTATTCGCCGGCTCAATCTCCCGGCTCCCGCCGGGCTCTCGGTTCGGCCACACGGCTTCGCGACTCGGCGACACGTCGCACGCCTGAACGCCCCTCCATACCGAGCCGAACCTCGAGCGCAATTATGTAGTCGTTCAGCACGTCAGCCCGAAACCGATAAAACGCGAACTGCCCCTCCCGCCACGGCTCAATAAGTCCGGCCCGCGCCAACTCCTTGAGATGGTGCGACATCGTCGGTTGCGCGACCGGGAACTGCTCGCACAGCCGCTGACAGCCGACCTCGCGACAGTTCGCGATCTCCTCGAGAATCTGAAACCGCCTTGGATCGGCGAGCGCCTTGGCAATGCGCGCGAAGCGTTCGTGATCGATCGGCATTGGAGAGATAGAAACCGTCCGAACTGAGGACTTGACTCAAATCGACGGATATCAATATAGCGCGGACCGATGACCTAGCACAGTTAGACTG
>QHUV01000289.1 GCA_003222065.1 Gemmatimonadota bacterium
AAGCGACTCGCCGTGAAGGTCGAGGACCATCCGCTCGAGTACGGCGACTTCGAGGGGATCATTCCGAAGGGGAACTACGGCGCCGGAGGCGTCATCGTCTGGGACCGTGGCGAGTGGGTGCCGCTCGAGGATTGGCGCGAAGGCCTCGAGAAGGGGAAGCTCCTCTTCGAGCTGAAGGGCTACAAGCTCCAGGGGAAGTGGACGCTCGTGAAGATCAAGAAGAGCGAGCGTGACTGGCTGCTCATCAAGGAGCGCGACGCGTGGGTGAAGAGTCCCGGCGACCAGTTCCCCGAGGAGTCGGTGCTGTCCGGCCTAACGGTGGAAGAGGTCAAGGCCGGTATCACGCCGTCGACGCGCCTCCGCAATGCCGTCGAGCAGGCCGGCGCCGTTAGGCAGCAGGTCGACGCCGCGTCCGTCCAGCCGATGCTCGCCGAGTCGGCCGACTCGGCGTTCACGCGCGACGGCTGGTTGTTCGAGCTCAAGCTCGACGGGTATCGGCTCATTGCCGGCAAGGCGCACGGCGAGGCGCAACTATTCACGCGCAACGGCAATGACTACACGGGCGTGTTTCCTGAGATTGCTCGTGCAATCAAGGCGCTGCCGCTCGAGGACTGCGTCCTTGACGGCGAGGTCGTGTGCCTCGACACCACGGGGAAGCCGAGCTTCTCGCGGCTGCAGCAGCGCGGGCGACTGCAGTCGGCGATCGACATCAAGCGCGCCGCCGTCGAGCTGCCGGCGACGTATTATGCCTTTGATTTACTCGCTCTCGACGGCTTCGACCTGCGCCCGCTGCAGCTCGTTAGGCGCAAAGAGCTCCTCAAGGAGGCGGTGCCGAAGCTCGGACCGGTCCGCATCCTCGACCACATCGAGCGCGAGGGCGAAGCGTTTCTCACCCAAGTCGCCGCCATCGGGCTCGAGGGAATCATCGCCAAAAAAGCCGACGCGCCGTACCGCGCCGGCCGCACCGACAAATGGATCAAAATCAAGAAAGAGCCCACGAGCGACTTCATCATCGTCGGCTTTACCGAGCCGCGCGGCTCGCGCAGCGGATTCGGCGCACTGCAGCTCGCCGATTACGTCGACGACACGCTGGTCTACGCGGGACGCGTCGGGACGGGCTTCAATGAGGACATGCTCACCGAGCTGGGTTCGTTGCTGGCGCCGATCGTCCGCGACACACCGCCATGTACGGGTCCGATCGTCGGTGGCGTGCGAACCGCGGACGTGCCGGACGCGAAGACGACGACCTGGGTCGAGCCCGTGAACGTGTGCGAGGTCCGCTTCCGCGAATGGACGCCCGATGGGCTGCTCCGGCACTCCACCTACCTTCGCTTCCGCTCCGACAAGCCGCCCCACGACTGCATCCGCGAGGGCACTGCTCGTCATCCTGAGCGAAGCGAAGGATCTGCTGTTGCCGAGCCTCTCCCCGCGCACGTGGTGCCGGCGAAGCGGACCATCAATTTTTCCAACCTCAAGAAGATCTACTGGCCCGAGGAGCGATACACGAAGGGCGACCTGATCGAGTATTACAAGACAATCTCCCCCTGGCTGCTGCCGTACCTGCGCAATCGTCCGCTCGTCATGACGCGATTCCCCGACGGTATCGATGGGAAATCGTTCTACCAGAAGGACGCCCCTGAGTTCGCGCCGGAGTGGATCCGCACCGTCAGCATCTGGAGCGAAGAAACGCAGCGCGACATTCGCTACTTCGTCTGCGACGACGACCTGGCGCTGCAGTACATCGCCAACCTGGGGTCGATCCCGCTGCACATCTGGGCGAGTCGCGTCGGCTCGCTCGAGCAGCCGGACTGGTGCGTGCTCGATCTCGACCCGAAGGAGGCGCCCTTTCGCGACGTGATTCGCACGGCGCAGGTGCTCCACCGCCTGTGCGAGTCGATCGGCTTGCCGAATTATGTGAAGACCACCGGGAAGACGGGGCTCCATATACTCCTTTCGTTAGGCCGCCAGTGTACATATGCTCAATCACGTACGCTGGGAGAGCTCCTGGCCCGGTGCGTCTTGCGCGAGCTCGGCGATGTGGCGACGATCGTTCGTCACGTCACGAAGCGTGGCGACAAAGTGTATCTCGACTATCTACAGAATCGGCACGGGCAGACGATCGTCGCGCCGTTCAGCGTGCGGCCCCTGCCGGGGGCGACCGTCTCCATGCCCCTGCGATGGGGCGAAGTCGAGGACGGGCTCGATCCGCGCGCCTTCACGATCAAGACCGCCCCCGACCGCATGCAGTACCTAACGAGCGATCCGTGCGTCGAGGTTCTCGAGCAGAAGCCCGATTTGCATGAAGTGCTTCAGCGCCTTGCCGCGGAGTTGGCGTCCTGATCACGTGAGGCGGGTCTGGCACGAAGTGCGCCCGCGCTCTAGCGAAACTCCCGACGATGCGCTTTCGTCTCAGAACCCATGTCTACGCCAACTTCTCATCCCCCTGTACCGCAGCCAGTTCATCCGACGCTCGCGGCCGAGCTTGTACCAGAGCGGCGCGGCGCGATGGCGATCCTCTCGCACAGGCGCCGGGACGCCGACTGGATTCTACCGCGACTCTTTCGGATCTTCGCCTTCTGGGGTAACGCGGAGCTCGATCTCACGCACGTGTTGCTCGGCCCCGGCACGTCGACGATCGAAATCCGCTGTATCATGGCGAGCGTCGAGATTCGCGTGCCGCCCGATCTCCGCGTCGAAAGTGAAGTCGACGCCGTGCTGGGGAGCGCCGAGGTCCAGCGCGAGGCGGCCACGACGACGTCCCCCGGCACGCCGACCGTGCGCATCACCGGTTCGACATTCCTCGGCTCGATCGAGATCAAGGTGATCGATCCGAACGCGCCTGGGCTGCTCGAGAAGATCCGTCGACGAATTACGGGTGCGTGATGGCGGAACGTCATCCCGAGCGAAGCGACCGGGTACCCGTGTAACGGGTGCTGCTTTTCCAATGACCTACGACGACGTTCGCGCCATCGCCCTCGAGCTCCCCGGCGTCGAGGAGGGCACGTCGTACGGCACGGCGGCGCTCAAGGTGCGCGGCAAGTTGTTCGTTAGGCTCAAGGAGGACGGCGAGACGATCGTCCTCCGCACCGATGAGTTCGAGCGCTCACACCTGATGCAATCGCACCCGAAGATGTTTTACATCACGGATCACTACAGGGATTATCCGTGGGTGCTCGTGCGCCTGCGCGCCGTGCGTCGGCCGACGATCAAGGCGCTCATCGAGGGAGCGTGGACCCGCGTTGCGCCACGGGCACTGCGCGTGAAAGCCTAACGCCATCCCGCTCATGCCGAACGGCGTCTTCGCGCTCATCCGGGCGCAGAATGCTGAATGCGACCTCTATCTGGGAGAATCCTAACGATGCAACTCATACCGCGCGTCGCCACACTGATCGGCGCGCTCTTTGTCCCGGGCAGCGCCGCCGCCGCGCAGCAAATTGCCTTTCCTCCGCCTGTCGAGGTGCGCATCCCGAAGCCGCCAACGATCACGCATGGCGGCGGGCAGTCGGTTCTGCCGTACGAGCTGCACGTCACGAACTTCTCCCGTCAGCCACTGACGCTGCAGCGCATCGAGGTGCTGAACGCGGAAAGCGGCGCGTCGCTCGTGACGCTTGTCGATAGCGCGCTCGCACGATCCATTGCGCGGCCGGCCGCACAGATCCCCATGGCGGAGCGCGCGCATATTGGCCCCGGGTTGCGCGCGGTCGTGTACATGTGGGTCCCACTCGGCAACGCGATCGCGACGCCGCGGGCGGTTCGGCACCGCCTAACACTGGTGAGCGATAGCGTTAACGCCGCGCCGCTCATGCTGGAAACCCCGGCCGTGGCAGTCACCAGCAACGTGCTGGTGATCGCGCCGCCGCTCAGAGGCGGCGTGTGGTTGGCGGCGAACGGGCCGGCTGCCGAGAGCGGCCATCGACGCGCCCTGATCCCGGTCGAGGCTGGAATGTTCATCGCCCAACGCTTCGCCATCGACTGGGTGAAGGTCGACGAGCAGGCTCGCACCTTCAGCGGCG
>QHUV01000290.1 GCA_003222065.1 Gemmatimonadota bacterium
TGAGGACGGCGGCGCGCCCATCGATTCCGTAGGGCGTCCGCTCGAAGATCACGGGCAGCGGGCCCTGCTGATCTTTCGGCGCGTAAATGTCGGTATTCAACCGCACGCCGTCGCGCATCGCGATCATGACGGTGGTCTTCGTGTAGCGCTGCGCGTTGTCGGACACAGGTTGCTGAGCGCGCGCGGCACTAGCCGACAGCGCAATAACGAGGACAGCTCGAATTCGCATCGCCTGGAATGGAGGTTGGAGACGCACGAGCATGCGCCGCGCGGGGCTGCCGCGCAAGCCTCACGATGGACGGACGATCAACGGTATGTGATGCTGAGGCGTAACACCGACATGACCTCCAGGCGCGACTTCCTGCGTACCACCGCCGTGGCCGGCGGAGCAATAGGACTTGGCATCACCGCCGACGGCTGCGCCCATCCGGCACAGGTACGGCCTCCGAACCGCGTCGAGTTCACCACGCCGCCGCGCGAGAAGGCCCCCCGCCCACTTCGCATTCTCGTCCTCGGCGGCACCGGCTTCATCGGCCCGTATCAGGTCCAGTACGCGCTCGACCGCGGCCACACGGTCACGCTGTTCAATCGCGGCAAGACCAATCCCGCGCTCTTCCCGAACGTCGAGAAGCTCATCGGCGATCGCAACGGCGACTTGAAGTCTCTCGAAGGCCGGCAGTGGGACGCGGTGATCGACAACTCCGTTCAATCGGATCCTCATTGGGTTACGCTGAGCGCCGATCTGCTGAAGAACAGCGTCAAGCAATATGTCTTCGTCTCGACGCGATCGGTTTACTCCGACACGAGTCGCGTGCCGATGACGTCTGAGGCACCCGTTTTCACCGAGGAGACCGCGCATTGGGACCGCAGCAAGCCGATGCCGTACGGTCTCGTGAAGGCCCTCGCTGAAAAGGAGGCGCAGAAGTATTTCCCGGGCCGCACGACAATCGTTAGGCCCGGACTGATCATCGGTCCCGGCGACCTCACCGACCGGTTCACCTATTGGCCGGTGCGCATCGAGCGGGGTGGGGAAGTGCTTGCGCCAGGTGATGGCACCGATCCTGTCCAGATCATCGACGCCCGCGATCTCTCGGAATGGATGATCCGCTTGGTCGAACAGGACGCGCCCGGCGTGTTCAACGCCGTCGGCCCGAAGAATCCCCGCTCCTTCGCCGAGTTCCTGCACGGCATCAAGGCCGCGACGACGTCAGAGGCGACGTTCACATGGGTCGACACCGACTTCCTCGCCGCGCGCAACGTGCGCGCGTATCGCGAGATGCCCGTCTGGCAACCAGCCAAGGGTGGCCACGAAGGATTCGCGCGCTTCGACATCTCGCGCGAGCTCGCGTTAGGCATGACCTTTCGGCCGCTGGCCGTAACCACGCGAGATACGCTCGACTATTTCCATGCGCAATCGCCCGAGCGGCAGGAAGTGCTCAAGGCGGGCTTGAGCGCTGAGCGTGAGAAGGAAGTCCTCGCGGAGTGGCACAGTCGTACCAGCGGAAATTTGTAAGGAGCGGGAACTGCATGAACTGCGGTTCCCGCTGTTTACGCGGTATCCGCTGTTTACGCGGTATCCGCTACGAGCAAGAGAGCGTCGCGCACTACCATCACCCGGATCGCGCCGCGGCTGGCACCGAGGGCGCCGCGGATGCCGATCTCACGCGTGCGGCTGCTCACCGTGTACGCCAATACACCGTGGACACCGATGAGCGCGAGCACGAGCCCGATGAGTGCGAAGCCAAGGATTTCGAGTGCGTTGGTGCGCACGCCGGCGAGCTGACGCGCGACTTGCTCGGCCACGAGCGCCGTAAACACGGGCCGATCCGGTACCGCGCGAATCAGCGCCTGACGAGCCGGACGGAGCAGCGCCTGCGGTGCGAGGCCCGTGGTCGCGCGCACGAGATACGTCGGGAACGTCGACGGTGTCTGCTCGTACGGCCGATACACTTCCGGACCGTCAACGGCGAGCAACACGTTAGGCTGCGCCGCCTTGTTATCGCGTACCACGCCGACGACCGTCACCGTCACGCCCGCGCCGGCCGCGCTATCGATGCGAAAGCTCTGGCCGACGGCGGCCGCGTTCGGCCACCAGCGGCGCGCCGCCCATTGGTTCACGATCGCCACCGGCATCGTCGCCTCACGATCGTTGTCGTCAAACTCGCGCCCGGCCTCGACGCGAACGCCCGCCGTTGCGAAATACGCTGGGCTCACGGCAATCACTACTGCCGGCGTGACCGTGGGCGGGAGCGGCGACGACTCGCCCGTTAGGCGAACCTCGCCGGGAGCGCCGCGCGCGCCGAGCCGGTTCGACGCGCGCATCGCCGCCGACGCGGCGCCGGGCAGCGTTCCGAGCTCGCCGAGAATCCGCTCCGACACCGGGAGATACGTTTCCTTCACCCGCCAACTGTGCGGAAAGCTGGGTGTGCCCTGGATGAGGCGGGCGGCATCGAACCCGACGTCCAGCCGCGTTAGGCGGAGCACCGTCGTCGCCATCAGCGCCGCGCCGACGAGCAGCACGACCGCGCACGCCGTTTCGGCGACGACGAACAATCGTTGGGCGCTGCCGTGCCGTCGCCCGACACCGCCGGTCGTGCTTTCCCGAAGCACACACTGAAAGTCCATCGTTCGAATGATGCGAAGCGGCACGAGCGCGAGCATCAGCGCGATAACGAGGGCGAGAGCGACGGCGAACGCGGCGACACCGCCATCGACGCGATAGTCCATCCCAAGCGGACGGATCGAGTCGAGGGCAGCCAACGAGCTGAGCGTACGCAACAGCCACGATGCGAGCAGGATCCCGAGCCCGGCGCCGGCACTGACCAACATCGCCTGCTGGGAGAAAAGAAAGATCGTTAGGTTCCCGAGCCCGGCACCGAGCGCCGTCCGCACCGCCAGTTCGCGCTCCTGCTGCATCGTCCGGACGAGCAGCAGCGTCGCTACGTTCGCCACGGCGATCAACAGCACACAGGCGACAATACCAGCGAAGATCAGGTCGTGCGATTGCGTCGACGCGACGTAACGCTCGCGGAGCGGCGCGGCGACGAGCTTCGTCGACACCGGTTGACCGCGCGCGGACAGCTGGACCGCCGGCGCGATCGTCGACAACTCCGCGCGCAACGTAGCGATCGTCGCGCTGGGCGCGAGTCGGGCGACGACGGTAAGGTTCCGGATAGATGGACGCGTGCTCGGATCCAATGTCGGCACCACCGGTAGCCAGAACTGCGAGGCGACCTCGAATTCGAACCCAGCCGGCATGACGCCGATCACCGTGTATCGCGTGTCGCTCAGCTTCACGACTCTGCCGAGGATGGCCGGATCCTGCGCGAATCGCGCCGTCCACATCGTGTGGCTGAGGACGACCACCGGCGGCGCGCCGAGCCGGTCGTCCTCGGCGCTGAAGGTCCGGCCGATCGTAGGCCTCACGTTCAATAGCGCGAAGACGTTAGGCGATACGACGGCGCCGAGTACGGGCGTAATCTCGTCTCCCAGCACGAGGCCCTTGGCGCCGGATGTGAAGCCGGCGACGGCTTCGAGCGAATGAAACCGATGCTCGCGGAGTACCTGCGCGAACGTCTCGTAGGACGGATCGCAGCCGGTGAGACACGCTGCCGGTGCGCCGTTGATTGCCGCCGGCACCTCCTGGATCACGACCAATCGCTCGCCATGAGGGAAGGGCAGCGCTCGGAAGCGCACCGCGTCAAGGACGCTGAAGGCCGCCGAGCTCGCGCCGATCCCAAGCGCCAGCGAGAGCACGCTGGTGATGACGAAGACCGCATTCCGCGACAGCGAGCGCGCGGCAAGTTGGAGCTCGTGCCGAAGCAGGTCGAGACGGGCGATCATGAGCATACCTCCAACTCATTCACTGCCGTGAGCTTGTCGACGTCGACAAAACAGTACAAGCCACAGTGCGTCAGTCCAGCCGCGCGAAACGCCCGGCGAAGGGACGCGGCGGAGCGGAACATCCAGCCCTCCATGTCCCCCTCCATGTCGTCCTCGCGCGCGTACGCCTCGATGTACGCGACGCCGCCTAACAACCGCCGGATCTGGCGCAATCCCGCGGCGAGCTCCGCCGCCGATACGTACTGCAACATGTCCGCGCATACGATCAAGTCGTACGGACCTCGCAGCCGCAGCGTCTTCAACGTTCCAAAAGTGCCCTGCCTAACGTCGCGGCTCTCGCCGAACGTCCGTACCGCGTACTCGCTCGACTCGACTCCGATGTACTGGATTCGGGGACGAATGCGTTTCAGCGCGATGTGCCAGCGCGCTTCCCCGCAGCCGACGTCCAGCACGGTGCGGATGCGCCGGCCCAACATGTATTCGGCCGCGGAGACGGCGAGACGGACCTTCCGCTCGAGGGCGCGCTCGGACGTCACGCGCGTGCGCGGATCGCGGTACCACCGGTGGAAGTAGCCAGCGTCGTACGATTTCGCCATGGACGAGGAGCGCCTATTCATGTTGCAGGAACTTACTGCCGCGCGTCTATGTACCAGCATGCCTCACTCACGCGAGATTCCCGCGCTTCGCCAGACGGCGCTCGACCGCGCCCGGTGGTTCGTCTTCGAGCATTTCGAGCTGGTGCTCGTGCTCCTCCTCGTGAGCTCGATACTCGCGATCCACTGGTTCATCGACGAGAAGATCGCGTTCCTCAACTTCTATTACCTGCCCGTCATCGCCGCCGGCTTCTATCTCGGACGGCGGAGCGCCGTATGGTCATCGGTATTCATCGTCGTTCTCGTCGCGTTTTTCGAGGCGTTTGTCGGATTGAATGGATTGGCGGCAATCGAAGCCGGACTGAATCCGAGACTGCTGTTGACGATGATCCCCTGGGCCGGTTTTCTGATTCTCACCGGCTACACGGTGGGTACGCTGGCCGATCAGCGCCGGGCGCGACTGGAAGATCTCAAAGGCGCGTACATGACCATGCTCGAGCTGATGACCTTCCATCTCGAGTCTAGCGAGCGGCACAACACCGGTCACAGCTTCCGCGTCGCCGAGCGCGCGGTCACGCTCGGCCGCGAGCTCGGTATGCGCAGTGAGGAGCTGGAAGACCTTCGTGTCGCGGCACTCCTCCATGAGCTGGGGCCGCAGGACCCACGGCTGCTGCGACTCTTCGAGCAATTTCCTGGCGACGTGCGGCAGCTGCCGATCGCGACGTCCATGCGGGCGGCGCTTGACCTCGTGAGCGAATACAGTCACTACCACGAGCACGTCGGCGCGGACTGGCCCGTCGACCTCGTGCGCGGCTCCCTGGCCGTGAAGGTGCTGGCCGTCGCCGACGCCTTCGAGACGCTCCAGATGCCGAGCCCAAACCGGCCGCCCTTTTCGCCGTGGGGCGCCGTGGAAGAGATCGAACGCGGCGCCGGTCAGATCTTCGCGACCGACGTCGTCCGCGCGCTACGCAAGCTCGCCGCCGCCCCCGAGCGCAGCGTGGAGAATATTCCTCGGCCGCTGAGCGTAGTTCGCGGCGCCTAACAGGGCTGTCATCCTGAGCGAAGCGAAGGATCTGCTCTTATCCAATCAACAGCAGATCCTTCGCTTCGCTCAGGATGACAAAGTCGTCATGCCTTTAGCACAACGACCGGATCCCCATTGCCGCCAAAAAGAGCGCGACCACCGCGAATCCGGACAGCAACAGGGTGTCGAAGCGCCGGCCAGCCGACGCGTCGCCGAGTCGTTCTTCCATCGTCCGCACCTCATATAGCGCCAGCGACGGATCGGCACGCCGCACGGCGCCGCGAATCGCCGGCACCAACGACGCCGGATCGCCTAACGTACGCACCAACACGGCCCGCGACGCGTACGTGAACTGTGGATACGGCGTATAGAAATCCGGCTGCATCGGGCGTTCGTCGAGCGATTGATACGCGACGTCGCCGACGATGCCGACGATCTCCGCCGCCGAGTCCGGTCGATCGAAGTTGCTCCCACCGCCGAACCAGACGCGCTTGCCGATCGGATCCTCGTTAGGGAAGAACCGCTCCGCGGCGATACGATTGATGATCGCCACGCGCCGGCTCCCGGGGCGATCGTCGGCGGTGAAGATCCGCCCGCGAAGGAGCGGAACGCCGAGCGCGGTGAAGTGGCCGGGCGCGACGTAGTGCCGAAGCACGCCGGGAGCGTCTTCCGGCCGCGGTTGCGGGCGTCCAATGACGTACAGCGTACTGTTCGCGCACCCAGTGCTCGCCGGCGTGCAGCCGTCGACAGTAACCGCACGGACGCCCGGCACCAGCGAGATCTCGGCGAGCACTCGGTCGATGAGCGACGGTGCGCGCCGCGGCGGGTATTCGACTTCGGACGGACGCACCCAGAACGTGAGGAGCCTCGCCGGCTCGAAGCCTAACGGCGCAGCACGCAACCGCCGATACGATTCCGTCATCAGGCCGCTGCCGGCGAGCAGCATCAGCGCCAACGCCGTCTCCAAGGCCACCATCGCCGAGCGAGCCGTTAGGCGGCGAGGCGAGGCGCCGAGCGTCGCGTTCGGGGCTCCGTCCTTGAGATCGCGAGACAGCTCGAGACGCTGAGGAAGCAGCGCCGGGAGTGCGGCGCACAATAGCGATGCGAGCACGCTGACGCCGACCGCGAACGCGAAGAAACGAAGGTCTACCCGCGGCTCGGCGAATGCCCCGACACTACCGTACATGTTCCGCGGCGCGATGAGCCGCGCCGGCAGCGTCATGAACGGTAGCAGCGCCGCGGCGAGGATTGCGCCCGCCACGCCGCCCGCGAGGCTCAGAAGCACCCCCTCGCTGAACACGTCGCGGGCGAGATCCCACCGCGTCGCGCCCAGTGCCGACCGAATCGCCAGCTCACGCCGGCGGCCGAGCGCACGGGCGATGAGCAAGTTTGCAACGTTCGCGCAGGCGAGCAACAAGAGAAACGCGACGGCGCCTAACAACAGCAACACCCATTGACGCTCTTTCGGATCGACGCGCGCGATTCCGGGCGGGATCCAGAGCTCGGCTCTCCCCGTTAGGCCGCCGAATGTCTCCGGCAGCACGCCGACGATCGTGAACGGCGCGCCATTGATCGCCACGCCACGACCGATGATTCCGCGATCCGCGCCAAATCGGCGATGCCACAGCGCATCACCGAGCAGCACCTCGGCGCGCGCGACTCCTGCGTCCTTCTCGTCGATCGAGAATCCGGCGCCAAGTGCTGGCTGAACACCCAGCGTCCGGAAGTAGCTGGGAGAAACGACCTCCGCCTCGATCGGCTCGGGCTCGCCGTCACCGGTCAGGGTCAGCGCCGATGCGCGAGTGACGCTCGCCAGCTCGCTGAACAGCCAGGGTTGTACGGCTCGACGAAGGAGCTGGAAGCGCCGGAACGACCAGCGTTGCCGCTCGACACCGCCCGTCGGCGACTGACGGCTCATGTACACGACTGCCAGCCGATCTGCTTCGCCAAACGGCGGCGGGCGGAAGAGCGCTGCGTCAACGATCGCGCAGACGGCGGTGCATGCAGCGGTCGCGAGCGCCACTGTCGTTACCACGGCGGCACCAAGCGGTGTGCGCAGCGTGTGGGCGGCGTTACGCATGTCGCTAGGATGCCGGCGCGGCTAAGAGTGCTTGAACGAGCTTCATCGCTCTCGCTTGGACGAGCGAAGTCGCTTACAATCGTGAACCACTCAACTCGATACTACATCAGCAAATGCTTCGGGCGAAGAAGCGATCCCCCCCGATGAGGCGGCGCTCGGGACCGGCGACGCTCGCCATCGATGTCGGAGGTTCTCATGTGAAAGCGTCCGTTCTCGACAAGAATGGGCGCATGCTCCACGACCGTCTCCGGGTCGATACGCCAAAGAAGGTTACGCCCCGACAGCTCGTCGGTCTGATCGCGGGACTGATTCCAACTCTTCCGCGGTTCGATCGCGTATCGGTTGGCTTCCCTGGCGTGGTGAGGAATGGCGTAGTGCTCACCGCTCCCAACCTCGGCACAGATCGCTTTCACCGCTTCAATCTCGCGCGCGCACTGGAGCGTCGTCTTGGCAAGCCGGTGCGTGTCGAGAACGACGCCGATGTGCAGGGGCTTGCTGTGGTGAAAGGAAAGGGCGTCGAAATGGTCATCACGCTAGGCACGGGTTTTGGCTCATCGATCTTCATCGACGGGCGCCTCGGTCCGCATCTCGAGCTGGCTCATCACGTGTTTCGTAAAGACAAAACGTACGAAGACGAGCTGGGCGAGGCGGCCCGTGAGCGCGATGGGGACCAGACCTGGCAGCGTCATGTGCGGGAAGCGATCGAGTCGCTTCGCAACCTCACGAACTTCGACCATCTGTATGTGGGCGGCGGGAACTCGCGCCTGCTCAACGGGGCGTTGCCGAGAGACGTGAGTGTGGTCTCGAACACAGCGGGAATCCTTGGCGGTGTGCGACTATGGGCCTAGCAGCGGCGGGAGTCGCGTCCACGGAGCGGACGCGGCATGTCGCCTGCGGGGCAAGACTCATCATTACCTCTCGAGGAGCTCGAGGCCCATGGACGATCGCACGCAGCCGGGTCGCGACAATGCGCCGCCAACTCGCTCGGCGCCGAGCGCACCAAGCACCGACGATAACTCGCGCAACGGCCGCACCACGGCCGGCGGCGAACGGAGCGCTGATACGGACCGTCGATCGTCATCGAGCAAGCAGGCCCTCACTGACCGCGAGCGCAGCGAGCGCTGGCCGGTCGATTAGGGGATTAGCGGCCCTTTCGTACAAACCCTATGTAGTCCGTGTAGACAGGCTCGCGCCCTGTCGAGCGCATGACGCGCGCGATCTGGCCGCGATGGTAATGCCCATGCATCGCAACGTGCGTGAGAATCTCGAGCACGCTGTTGTCAAACTCGTTGCCGGCACTGTTGCGATACCGAACGCGCTGCTGGCGTGCGTCATCAGGACGTCGCAGCAGTTCAGTAAAGCGTGCGCGATTCTCAGCTTCGAGCGCGGCCATCTCGTCGAGGGAGAGCGACGGCCAGACAGCGACGCGCGCCTTTGTCGCGTCGATGCGCGCGAGCCACAAATGCTCGGCGGCGACGATGTGCGCGAACAGTCGCTGCGTGTCCGCATCCGGCGGCTGCCGCCGCAGTTCGGCGACTAACTCGTCATGCGCCCACCACATGTGCGAATAGAGCTTTTCTAGCAGATCTGCCATGAAGCGCCGAGGTGTTAGGTGCTAGGTGTTAGAGGGGTGCGGCCGCTGAACCTAGCACCTAACACCTAGCACCTCTAAAGGTCACATCCTCAACAGGTAGCTGGCTTTCACGAAAAACCCATCATTCACGCGACGCAGCCGCGAAAAGGCGAGCGGATCATCCTCCGTTAGGCTGCTTCCATAGCCGGCGAAGAACACCGTACCCGGCGTCGGCCGATACGAGAACAGCCAATCGACGCGGAAGGCCGTGGT